>NZ_PTSN01000011.1:0-169559 GCF_002965865.1 Escherichia sp. MOD1-EC6098 | reverse complement strand
TGGTGGAGGGGGTGGTGGCGGTGCATCGGCGTTAATCGTAAAGACGACTGTGTAATTGCTACCATTCTGCCGCTTCACCGCTTCGGTTTTACCGTTTTCGGTAAGATCGACCACCAACCGCAGCGTTTGCGCATCTTTTGGCGTGCCAGAGCGAATAGCTTTTACCAAATTATTGCCACTGAACAACAACGGTAGCCCCTGAATTACACCGGTTTGTTTAATATCCAGCGCCACAGTGCGTTTGCTTTGATGGCTAAAGGCATAATCAGGATCGCCAATAAAACTCAACGTTATCCGCGCCTGCTCACTGCCATTAGAAACCTGAATATCAGAGAGCGTAGCGGCACCAGCCTGTGCGCACAACAGCACCAATGCCGCCACCAACCAATTTTTGATGCGATACATCATCCCGCCACCTTTTAAAGGTTAACCGGCTAAACGCGCCAGCAACAATTCACCCGCAGAGGAAACAGCACTCACGCGCGCCTCACGGCCTTGTGCCTGATAATCAATGTGTATTTCGACATCCGGGTCAGGAAGAACACCTGTACCTTGTTGTGGCCATTCCACCAGGCAGATGGCATCGTGGGCAAAATAATCGCGGATCCCCATAAACTCCAGCTCCTCGGGATCGGCAAGGCGGTACAAATCAAAGTGATAAACCATTAATTTGTCGAGCGTATAGGGTTCGACCAGCGTATAGGTGGGGCTTTTGACATTACCCTGATGGCCCAGAGCTTGTAAAAAACCCCGGCTGAAGGTGGTTTTACCTGCCCCTAAATCGCCATACAGATAGATTACGGTAGCGCCATCGCAGGCTTTAGCTACCCGTTCGCCCAGGTCTAATGTTGCCTGCTCGTCAGGGAGCGGAATTACTCGATTCATCATGGTTTTTATCAGTCACTTCCGGGTTAACAATACGCTGTAGCGTGGAAAAGAGATCGGTTGCCAGCATCCCGCGCGTACCAAAACGCGCTGCCAGCACATCGGCCGCCGCACCGTGCGCAACACAACCGGCACAGGCAGCATCATACGGCGTCAGTTTCTGCCCTAACAATGCGCCAATAATACCAGAGAGCACATCGCCCATGCCGCCACTGGCCATACCTGCATTTCCGGCGTCAACAATACCTAACGCATCAGGATGTGCAGCGACCACGGTTCCGGCACCTTTCAGCACCGCTACACCACCATAACGTTGTACCAGACGTTGTGCGTAATGTAAGCGGTCACTTTCAATTTCAGCCACGGAACAGCCCAACAACCGTGCAGCCTCGCCAGGATGCGGCGTGATCACGCGATTGTGACGCTTATCGGGATTGATTGCCAGCAGGTTCAATGCATCGGCATCCCACAACATCGGTTTGCGAAAATTCTCGACTTTTTGTAGGGCTTTTTTCCCCCACTCTTGCTGACCCAGACCAGGGCCAATCACCACCACATCGGCCCATTCCAGGCTATCAGCTAAGGATTCCGCAGTCAGTTCGTATACCATCAATTCCGGGCGCGCGGTCAGCAACGGCGCAATGTTTTCACTGCGCGTCAGCACTCTGACCAAACCAGCACCAGCACGCAGCGCCGCTTCGCCCGCCATACGGATCGCGCCCGCCGTGCCGTGATCGCCACCGATAATCACCAGTCGCCCGTGATCGCCTTTATGTGATGTCGGGCGACGCGGTTTCAGCCAGTGAGAAAGTTGCGATGCGGAAAAGCGCTGAATTTTCGCCTCCTGAGTTGCCAGCCACCTATCCAGCCCCAGCGAGTCAAAATGCAGATCCCCGGTTACATCCCGCGCTTTCCCGGTTAGCAAGCCTGGTTTCAGGGCAATAAAGGTCACGGTGTGAGAGGCGTTGATCACCGCACCTGGCGTGGCTCCGGTTTGTGCTAACAGGCCGGAAGGAATATCAACTGCCACAATCGGCGCAGGATGAGTATTGGCATGATCGATTAATTTACTGATGGGTTCACGGGGCGCTTGCTGCAATCCGGTGCCGAGCAGCGCATCAACTATCAGATCCACCGACTCAGGCCAGACAATATTCGAAGCATGAATCTCGCCTCCCGCGTTTAACCATGCATCGCGCGCTTGTGCGGCCTCTTCTGGCAACGGTTTGTCGCTCTCCTGGGCCAGCAGCGTGACCTCAATGCCGATGGCTTTTGCCCGCCGCGCGACCACATACCCATCGCCACCGTTATTGCCATGACCGCACAGCACCAGCCAATGACGGGCGTCAGGATAAGCGGTACGACACACCTGAAACACGGCTTCCCCCGCACGAAGCATCAGTTCATAGAGCGTTAGCCCCAGCGCATCCGCCGCCTCGCGTTCGCCACGGCGGATATCGTCGGCGTGCCAGACGGTGTGTGGTATACTTACGGGGTTTTTCTTCATTGTATGGTCCGTCATGTCAGAGCCCCTCGATCTCAATCAGTTAGCGCAAAAAATTAAACAGTGGGGGCTGGAACTGGGCTTTCAGCAAGTAGGTATTACCGATACCGATCTCAGCGAGTCCGAGCCAAAACTGCAAGCATGGCTGGACAAACAATACCATGGCGAAATGGACTGGATGGCGCGTCACGGTATGCTGCGCGCCCGCCCCCACGAGTTATTGCCCGGTACACTGCGCGTGATCAGCGTGCGGATGAATTATCTTCCTGCCAACGCCGCATTTGCCAGCACGCTGAAAAATCCCAAACTCGGCTATGTTAGCCGTTATGCGCTGGGCCGTGACTATCACAAACTTCTGCGCAACCGACTCAAAAAGCTGGGCGAGATGATTCAGCAACATTGTGTTTCGCTGAATTTTAGACCGTTTGTCGACTCTGCGCCTATTCTTGAGCGTCCGTTAGCTGAAAAAGCAGGTCTTGGCTGGACAGGTAAGCACTCACTTATTCTTAATCGCGAAGCTGGTTCGTTCTTCTTTTTAGGCGAACTGCTGGTTGATATTCCGCTACCTGTGGATCAACCGGTTGAGGAAGGATGTGGTAAATGCGTTGCCTGCATGACGATTTGCCCGACCGGAGCCATCGTGGAACCATATACCGTCGATGCTCGCCGCTGTATCTCTTATCTCACCATTGAACTGGAAGGAGCAATCCCGGAAGAACTACGGCCATTAATGGGAAACCGTATTTACGGTTGCGATGATTGTCAGCTTATCTGCCCGTGGAATCGCTATTCACAACTGACAACTGAAGATGATTTCAGCCCGCGTAAACCGTTACATGCGCCGGAGCTCATTGAGCTTTTTGCCTGGAGCGAAGAGAAGTTTTTAAAAGTCACGGAAGGATCAGCGATTAGGCGGATTGGTCACTTACGCTGGCTGCGAAATATCGCCGTAGCACTAGGAAATGCGCCCTGGGATGAAGCGATTCTGGCGGCACTGAACAGTCGGAAAGGTGAACACCCACTTCTCGATGAACACATAGAGTGGGCGATTGCGCAGCAAATCGAGCGACGAAATGCCTGCGTGGTCGAGGTGCAACTACCGAAAAAACAGCGTCTGGTTCGCGTGATAGAAAAAGGCTTACCACGTGACGCCTGATTCATCCACAGCTTGTGAATAAAATTAAAAACACATTGCAATTCAAGCCAGAAAAAATCGTCAAGTGATCAATACGACAAATCAAAACCTTATTTTTCAACTTAAATATCAACACGTTAAAAAATTACTATTCACCGTGCGAAGTTTTCCTGAAATTAAGATTACAGCCCGACACTGTGGATAACTCTGTTTACAAGAGTTTGTCAGAGATAACAAAAACCAGCAATAACGCATCGCGTCGCTGTGGATATTTTATTGAGAGGAGAATTTGGAGCGGGAAACGAGACTCGAACTCGCGACCCCGACCTTGGCAAGGTCGTGCTCTACCAACTGAGCTATTCCCGCTTGGGTGGTCTGTGCTTTATAGCACTTTCAAATTTTGGAGCGGGAAACGAGACTCGAACTCGCGACCCCGACCTTGGCAAGGTCGTGCTCTACCAACTGAGCTATTCCCGCTTAATCTTCGTCTTTCAAATCGCTACTGCCTTGGCTGCCTTCACTCACCTTAGTCACTTACTTTTGTAAGCTCCGAAGGATTCGTTCAGTTGCCGCCTTGTCGCAATTCGAAATACTGCGATTGGGTGGTCTGTGCCTTTCAGCACTTTTCAAATTTTGGAGCGGGAAACGAGACTCGAACTCGCGACCCCGACCTTGGCAAGGTCGTGCTCTACCAACTGAGCTATTCCCGCGTACTACTTAATTTTTGCTTTCGTAATTTCGCATTTCTGCGTCGTTACGGGAGGCGCATTATACGAGAAATCTTTCCCTCTGCAACCCCCCTAAAAAAATTTTTTTGAGTTTTTATCTCAAGTGCTGAAATTATCGGCAAGACGTTCAATTTAGCGTCAAAATCACGCCGCCGCAAGTGGATTTCGGCGGTTACGTGACCAGGAAAAATTTTACATCTTGATGAAGTGCTCGCGGTAGTAAGCCAGTTCCGCCACCGATTCACGGATATCATCCATCGCCTGATGCGTCCCCTGTTTGGTAAAACCATCAAGAATTTCCGGCTTCCAACGGCGCGCCAGCTCTTTCAGCGTGCTGACATCGAGATAGCGGTAGTGGAAGTACGACTCCAGTTCCGGCATGTATTTGAACAGGAAGCGACGATCCTGACCAATACTGTTACCGCAGATCGGTGATTTTCCTGCTGGCACCCACTGTTTTAAGAACTCGAGCGTCGCCAGTTCCGCTTCCCGATCGCCCATCGTGCTCGCCTTCACACGCTCCACCAGCCCACTGGCGGTATGAGTGCGCACGTTCCAGTCATCCATCAACGCTAACTGTTCATCAGACTGGTGTACTGCAATGGTCGGCCCTTCTGCCAGAATATTCAGGTTGGCATCGGTCACCAGCGTGGCAATCTCAATAATGCGATCGCGCTCGGGATCCAGACCGGTCATCTCAAGATCGATCCAAATCAGGTTGTTTTCATTGGCACTCATGCTATTTTCCACCCATTCACAGTGACTATATTGATTCGCAATTGCGTGTATCATAGATGTTTTGCCCATCAGGGGCGACCAGGAGTCAGTACGATTGAGTAAAAATAAACTCTCCAAAGGCCAGCAGCGCCGTGTGAACGCCAATCACCAGCGTCGTCTTAAAACGTCTAAGGAGAAGCCCGACTACGACGACAATCTGTTTGGCGAGCCTGATGAAGGTATCGTCATCAGCCGTTTTGGCATGCATGCTGATGTGGAATCCGCCGATGGCGAAGTTCACCGCTGCAATATTCGCCGCACTATCCGTTCGCTGGTGACTGGCGATCGCGTTGTCTGGCGTCCGGGCAAACCGGCGGCGGAAGGTATTAATGTCAAAGGGATCGTTGAAGCGGTGCATGAGCGCACCTCGGTGTTGACGCGCCCGGATTTTTACGACGGCGTGAAGCCCATTGCCGCCAACATCGACCAGATCGTCATTGTCTCCGCCATTTTGCCGGAGCTGTCGCTCAATATTATCGACCGTTACCTGGTGGCCTGCGAAACCTTGCAGATTGAGCCGATTATTGTGCTCAACAAGATCGACCTGCTGGACGATGACGGTATGGCATTTGTCAACGAGCAGATGGATATTTACCGCAACATTGGTTATCGCGTATTAATGGTTTCCAGCCATACTCAGGATGGCCTGAAACCGCTGGAAGAGGCGTTGACCGGGCGGATCAGCATCTTTGCCGGGCAGTCTGGCGTCGGTAAATCCAGTCTGCTGAACGCGTTGCTGGGGCTGCAAAAAGAGATCCTGACCAACGATGTTTCGGACAACTCTGGTCTGGGTCAGCACACCACCACCGCCGCACGGCTGTATCACTTCCCGCACGGCGGTGATGTGATTGATTCCCCTGGCGTGCGTGAATTTGGTCTCTGGCACCTGGCACCGGAACAAATCACTCAAGGCTTTGTCGAATTTCATGATTACTTAGGCCTGTGTAAGTATCGCGATTGCAAACACGATACCGATCCGGGCTGCGCTATCCGTGAAGCGGTTGAAGATGGGAAAATCGCGGAAACTCGTTTCGAAAACTATCACCGTATTCTGGAAAGCATGGCGCAGGTAAAAACGCGTAAAAACTTTTCTGATACGGATGACTGACAATTAAGCTAACCGTCGTTAGAATCGTCCCCTTTTTTTCAGGATCCGGCATGTACGCCGGATCAGGAACGACAAAACAATGGCCTGGAGGCTACCTTGTTAAATTCATTCAAACTTTCGCTACAGTATATTCTGCCGAAACTATGGCTTACTCGCCTGGCGGGTTGGGGTGCAAGCAAGCGGGCAGGATGGCTGACAAAACTGGTTATCGATCTGTTCGTTAAATACTACAAGGTCGACATGAAAGAGGCGCAGAAACCGGACACCGCCAGCTACCGTACCTTTAACGAATTTTTTGTCCGTCCGCTGCGTGACGATGTGCGCCCGGTCGATACCGACCCGAATGTTCTGGTCATGCCTGCCGATGGTGTTATCAGCCAGTTAGGTAAAATCGAAGAAGATAAAATCCTGCAAGCCAAAGGCCACAACTACAGTCTTGAAGCCCTGCTGGCGGGTAACTACCTGATGGCGGATCTCTTCCGCAACGGTACGTTTGTGACCACTTACCTCTCCCCGCGTGACTACCACCGCGTACATATGCCGTGCAACGGTATCCTGCGTGAGATGATCTACGTGCCGGGCGATCTCTTCTCGGTGAATCATCTCACAGCCCAGAACGTGCCAAATCTGTTTGCCCGTAACGAACGCGTAATCTGTCTCTTCGATACCGAATTCGGCCCGATGGCACAGATTCTGGTCGGTGCGACGATTGTTGGTAGCATTGAAACTGTCTGGGCAGGCACCATTACGCCACCGCGCGAAGGCATCATCAAACGCTGGACCTGGCCTGCCGGGGAAAACGACGATTCTGTGGCGCTACTGAAAGGCCAGGAAATGGGGCGCTTTAAACTCGGATCTACTGTTATCAACCTGTTTGCGCCGGGTAAAGTGAATCTGGTTGAGCAACTGGCAAGCCTTTCTGTCACTAAGATTGGTCAGCCGCTGGCTGTATCTACCGAAACCTTTGTTACGCCAGAAACTGAACCGGCCCCGCTTCCTGCTGAAGAGATCGAGGCAGAACACGACGCCAGCCCATTGGTTGACGACAAAAAAGACCAGGTCTAATCCATCAAAGGAAACGCTGACGTGCGCCTGATTATCACTTTTCTGATGGCCTGGTGCCTCAGTTGGGGGGCGTACGCCGCGACGGCCCCCGATAGTAAACAAATCACCCAGGAACTGGAGCAGGCAAAAGCGGCGAAACCCGCGCAGCCGGAAGTCGTAGAGGCGCTCCAGTCTGCCTTAAATGCGCTTGAGGAACGTAAAGGTTCCCTTGAGCGCATCAAGCAATATCAAGAAGTCATTGATAACTACCCGAAACTCTCCGCTACTCTGCGCGCACAGTTAAACAATATGCGTGATGAGCCGCGCAGCGTGTCGCCGGGGATGTCTACCGACGCGCTGAATCAGGAAATACTCCAGGTCAGCAGTCAGTTGCTGGATAAAAGCCGTCAGGCCCAGCAAGAGCAGGAACGCGCCCGCGAGATTGCGGATTCGCTTAATCAATTACCACAACAGCAAACTGACGCCCGCCGCCAGTTGAATGAAATTGAGCGCCGACTGGGGACACTCACGGGAAATAGTCCGCTTAATCAGGCACAAAATTTCGCGTTGCAGGCCGACTCCGCACGTTTGAAATCATTGGTCGATGAACTCGAGCTGGCGCAACTTTCTGCCAATAACCGTCAGGAACTGGCTCGTCTGCGCTCGGCACTGGCAGAAAAAGAGAGTCAGCAACTGGATACGTATTTGCAGGCCCTGCGCAACCAGTTGAACAGCCAACGCCAGCTTGAGGCAGAGCGGGCGCTGGAAAGCACTGAATTACTGGCAGAAAGCAGTGCCGATTTGCCGGAAGATATCGTTGCTCAATTCAAAATTAACCGTGAACTATCGGCGGCGTTGAATCAACAAGCGCAGCGGATGGATCTCGTCGCCTCACAGCAGCGTCAGGCTGCCAGCCAGACGTTGCAAGTCCGGCAGGCACTGAATACGCTGCGTGAACAGTCGCAATGGCTGGGTTCATCAAACTTGCTCGGTGAAGCACTGCGGGCGCAGGTGGCACGCCTGCCGGAAATGCCGAAACCGCAACAGCTTGATACCGAGATGGCTCAGTTGCGCGTGCAACGGTTGCATTATGAAGATCTCCTCAATAAACAGCCACAACTGCGACAGATCCTTCAGGCCGACGGCCAGCCGCTGACTGCCGAGCAAAACCGGATACTCGAAGCTCAATTGCGTACTCAGCGCGAGTTGCTTAACTCATTACTCCAGGGCGGCGACACGCTACTGCTTGAGCTAACCAAGCTGAAAGTTTCCAACGGGCAACTGGAAGATGCGCTGAAAGAGGTCAACGAAGCGACACACCGCTATCTGTTCTGGACCTCTGATGTGCGCCCGATGACCATCGCCTGGCCGTTGGAAATCGCCCAGGATCTGCGTCGTCTGATCTCGCTGGACACCTTCAGTCAGTTAGGTAAAGCCACCATGATGATGCTGACCAGCAAAGAGACTATTTTACCGCTGTTTGGCGCGTTGATTCTGGTCGGTTGCAGCATTTACTCGCGCCGCTATTTCACCCGTTTTCTTGAACGTTCGGCGGCTAAAGTCGGCAAAGTCACTCAGGATCATTTCTGGCTGACGTTACGGACGCTTTTCTGGTCGATCCTCGTCGCTTCGCCACTACCAGTGCTGTGGATGACGCTGGGTTACGGCTTGCGCGAGGCGTGGCCTTATCCGCTGGCGGTAGCAATTGGCGATGGTGTAACGGCCACCGTGCCACTGCTGTGGGTGGTGATGATTTGCGCCACCTTTGCTCGCCCGAACGGCTTGTTTATCGCCCATTTCGGCTGGCCGCGCGAACGTGTTTCCCGTGGTATGCGCTACTACCTGATGAGCATTGGGCTTATCGTGCCACTGATTATGGCGCTGATGATGTTTGATAATCTCGACGACCGCGAGTTTTCCGGCTCACTGGGACGTCTTTGCTTTATCCTCATTTGCGGTGCACTGGCAGTGGTCACGCTCAGCCTGAAAAAAGCCGGGATCCCGCTGTATCTTAACAAAGAAGGCAGTGGTGACAACATTGCCAACCATATGCTGTGGAACATGATGATTGGCGCGCCACTGGTCGCTATTCTCGCCGCAGCCGTGGGTTATCTGGCAACAGCGCAGGCTCTGCTGGCAAGGCTGGAAACATCGGTCGCCATCTGGTTCCTGTTACTGGTGATTTATCACGTTATCCGCCGCTGGATGCTGATCCAACGCCGCAGGTTGGCGTTTGACCGGGCGAAGCATCGCCGTGCTGAAATGCTGGCACAACGCGCGCGTGGCGAAGAAGAAGCGCATCATCACAGTAGCCCGGAAGGGGCGATTGAAGTGGATGAAAGCGAAGTCGATCTCGATGCTATCAGTGCACAATCCTTGCGGCTGGTGCGTTCAATCCTGATGCTGATCGCCCTTCTTTCAGTCATCGTGCTGTGGTCAGAAATTCATTCCGCTTTTGGCTTCCTCGAAAATATTTCGCTGTGGGATGTCACCTCCACAGTGCAGGGCGTGGAAAGTCTGGAACCGATTACTCTCGGTGCAGTGCTGATTGCCATTCTGGTGTTTATCATCACCACGCAACTAGTGCGCAACCTGCCCGCGCTGCTGGAACTGGCGATTTTGCAGCACCTTGATTTAACGCCAGGTACAGGTTACGCCATCACCACCATCACCAAATATCTGCTGATGCTGATTGGCGGGCTGGTCGGCTTCTCGATGATTGGTATTGAGTGGTCGAAATTGCAGTGGCTGGTCGCTGCACTCGGTGTTGGTCTCGGTTTTGGTTTGCAGGAGATTTTCGCCAACTTTATCTCTGGTCTGATTATCCTGTTCGAAAAACCGATTCGCATTGGCGATACGGTGACAATTCGCGATCTTACTGGCAGTGTGACGAAAATTAACACCCGCGCCACCACTATCAGCGACTGGGATCGCAAAGAGATTATTGTGCCGAACAAAGCGTTCATTACTGAGCAGTTTATCAACTGGTCGCTTTCTGACTCGGTCACGCGCGTGGTGTTGACGATTCCGGCTCCTGCCGATGCCAACAGTGAAGAAGTGACGGAAATCTTGCTAACCGCAGCGCGTCGCTGCTCGTTGGTCATCGACAACCCGGCACCGGAAGTCTTCCTGGTCGATCTACAACAGGGGATTCAGATTTTCGAGTTGCGTATTTACGCCGCGGAAATGGGTCACCGTATGCCGCTGCGCCACGAGATCCACCAGTTAATTCTGGCGGGCTTCCACGCCCACGGTATCGATATGCCATTCCCGCCGTTCCAGATGCGTCTGGAAAGTCTTAACGGTAAACAAACGGGCAGAACATTAACGTCTGCGGGTAAAGGGCGTCAGGCAGGAAGCTTGTAACGTGAGAAACTGCCGGAGGCGACTCTGGCAGTTTCAATCACCAACAAAACTGATAGCGCAGGAAAAACTGCCATAGCCAGTAGCCGAAGATCGCCAGTGCGGTGGCGTACATAAACCAGCCGCGTTTTTTTCGCCACTGCGTGAACCAAAGAAAAGGGAAAAACAGCGGCAACGTCATTATCACACCGACATCGCGAGTATCGTCATTTTCCAGATGCTCCAACACATCGCAGATGTTGTTAATCCCGCGTCCATCAATCATCCATTCTTTGTCCAGCGTGGACAGTATCAGAATCCAGAGAACAGATACGAAGAACCAAATGCAGCATAAAATAAACTGATGTGCACTCATGACGTTTCAACCGACAGTTTCATTTCGCTAAAACGCATTCTGAACAAATCACCGTATCCGACCAATTCGCCACGAAAAACCAGGAACCTGATAAGGTAAGCGCAATAAATATCCGACAGGTTTCGCCACCGATTCCGGTCTCGCTCTTTGAGGGTATTAATGGTATTGCCGACCACCATCGCTATTTTACGGGTGTGGCAGGCATCGAAAAAAGAGAGAATAGTCTGCTCTATTTCCGCTACATCCCCAGCAGAAAATTGCAGTGCTCTGACTTGATCTTCGGTTATCAGCGGGCCCCGACCCGTGCCATCCATGACATCTTCCTTTTCAGACAACTCATCGCCGGGCTGGCGATGAGTTGTTATTGCATACAATCAATCTACGGTTAACTCAGGCTTATTCGCCATGCGGCCGCAATAGTTCTGGTAAATCGCCATTGCTAACAGCGAGAAGAAGACTGGGCCGCCAATCATCCACAATGTGCTATCCCAGTCTCCGGCTTCGACTACTGGCTGGATGATGGTAAAGACGTTAGCAAACGTCACCACCAATACGACAACCACTGTGGCAATCATTGCTGACATGTGCGTTTTGAAAATAACAAACGGTCTGTCGAGATCCTGACGCGCTTTAAAGAACGGGAATGCCAGGGCAAGGAACAGATACGGAATGGTCATGGAGACATTCGCCATCAGCGTCAGCTTGTTAAAGAACGCCGATGCGGTGCCGCCGCCAAACGAAACCAGCAGGATGAAGACAGTAACCAACCCGCACTGCATCCACATCGCAATAGACGGCATTCCCATCGCGTTCAGACGCGTCATTGGTTCCGGCCACAATGCTTTCGGCGTCCCCTGGATGATTGCTTTCAACGGCGAGTAGCAAAGCGTAAAGAACGCCCCCGTGTAAGCGAGGAACATCGAAAGTCCGGTAATACGCGCAAACCATACCCCCAGCGACAATGATGCTTCGGGCGACAAATGCAGTGCATTACCCAGCGTCATCCCAAGGCTCTTCATCAGTACATAAGTAATATTGCCAAGGTTAACCGAACCATTACTTAATACCTGCTGCCAGTTAGTGCTGACGCCCCATAAGAATATTGCCAGGGAATAACCAATCGAAATAACAATAGCGGCAAAAACAATACCTTTAGCAAAATTCTTTTCAGGATTTTCCGTTTTATCAACCAGACCGCCAACAGCTTCAATTCCACCGTAAGCGAAAATAGCAAATACGACAAAAGATAACATCGCCAGACCGGACTGATATCCCGGATTTGGAGATACCACAAAATTAATATCCTGTGCGAAATGACCACCATTTAATAACAAAATAGCAACGCTCACTAACAGTAATACTAAATTAAGACACATTACTGCTATACCACCTACCGCAGTAATACGGGCTATTTTATTAATCCCTTTTGAGGCGACGACGGTAACCAGAACCATCCATGCGACAGCCAACAGACCAACAACCTGCGTAGGCCCCAGCCCGGCAATACTCCAGTGCTGAGTCATGTCGCTACCATAGAGGAATGTTGAGAACGGCACCCAAACTTTAGCGGAAGTACTCACCATCCAGATGATATAAGAGGAAAACCACATAAAGGTGCCGATGAAAGCAAAACGTGGCCCAACGCTATTATTCATCCAGGAATAGATACCGCCCTCTTCTTTGCGATAGGCCGCCCCCATTTCAGCCATCATTAAGGCGAATGGAATAAAGAATAATAATGCAGAAAATATATAAAATGGAATCGCACTATAACCCATTAAATAATAAGCCGATGGGCTATTCGCAAAACCGAATACTGAAGTAAAGATCATCAATATGAGCCCAATTAGACTCATCTTTTTTATCGTGTGAGGCATGGAATCATCCTTCATTTCAGCGCATATATTAAACGCGCCAATTAACTGCACTACCCACCGATTGGCAGGCAACAATAAAACTAATACAGAATTGATACCTGGATGATAGCAAACATCCAGTCTTAAATTGTGCGCTTTAGCGGGAAAATGAAAACATCTGCTACAGAATGGCGTCAGCTACGCCATTCTGTGTTGCGATTGAGCTAGCTTTTCAGAATTATGCCCGGTCGACACTAAAGGCAATGACTTCCGCCAGTGTCTCAGCGCCCAATGCCAGCATCACCAGGCGGTCAACACCTAACGCCACGCCGGAACAGTCAGGCATACCAACTTCCAGGGCGTCAATCAGGTTCTGGTCGATAGGATGTTGTGGTAAACCACGCGCCGCACGTTTACGGTTATCCTGCTCAAAGCGTTGTTGCTGTTCACGAGCGTCCGTCAATTCATGGAAACCATTCGCCAGCTCAATACCTTTGTAGTAGACCTCGAAGCGTTCCGCGACCCGATGATCTTCCGTACTGATTTGTGCCAGTGATGCCTGGCTGGCCGGGAAATGGTACACAAACGTTGGTTTTTCTTTACCAATGTTCGGTTCCACGCCAAAGGTAAACAGCAGTTGCAGCAACGTGTCGCGGTCTTCTTCGGTGTCTGCAACGTTACTCAAGTCCAGTTTCGCCGCGACTTCTCGCAGTTGCGTTTTGTCAGCAGAAAGCGGGTCTATTTCCAGATAACGCAAGAAAGCTTGTTGATAAGAAAGGCTTTCTGCCGCCGGGCAGTCCAGCACCTGTTGCAAGAGGTCGTCCACCTCATTCATCAACCGATACATATCATAATGCGGTCGATACCACTCCAGCATAGTGAACTCAGGGTTGTGATAACGTCCCATCTCTTCATTACGGAAGCTGCGGCACAACTGGAATACCGGACCACAACCGGCAACCAGCAGGCGTTTCATGTGGTATTCCGGGCTGGTCATTAACCAGAGATTCATCCCCTGCGAGTGCCCGGGGCCTACGAAACGTGTCTCAAACGGGACCAAATGAATATCGGTTACCGTCGCCTGGCTCATACAAGGCGTCTCCACCTCCAGCACTCCACGATCGGCAAAGAAACGACGGATCTCCGCCATAATCGCCGCGCGTTTTAATAAGTTAGGAATGGATGCGCTCGGCTGCCAGGATGCCGTTTCGCTCATAGTAAAATCTCCAGTTTTTGACAAGGGCACGAAGTCTACTCGCAACGCGACGGCGAGACAAATTTTACGCAGAAATCAATCAACGGTGGGCAGTGACTAAAAAAACCGCAATATGATGGTTTAGTAATTAAATTAATCATCTTCAGTGATAATTTAGCCTCCCGGCACGCTAAAAAAATCGATCTCGTCAAATTTCAGACTTATCCATCAGACTATACTGTTGTACCTATAAAGGAGCAGTGGAATAGCGTTCGCAGACCGTAGCTTTCAGACACTTACCCTGAAGTACGGTGCTGCGGGATAAAAACAATCTGGAGGAATGTCGTGCAAACCTTTCAAGCCGATCTTGCCATTGTAGGTGCCGGTGGCGCGGGATTACGTGCTGCAATTGCTGCCGCGCAGGCAAATCCAAATGCAAAAATCGCACTAATCTCAAAAGTATACCCGATGCGCAGCCATACCGTTGCCGCAGAAGGGGGCTCCGCCGCTGTCGCGCAGGATCATGACAGCTTCGAATATCACTTTCACGATACAGTAGCGGGTGGCGACTGGTTGTGTGAGCAGGATGTCGTGGATTATTTCGTCCACCACTGCCCAACTGAAATGACTCAACTGGAACTGTGGGGATGCCCATGGAGCCGTCGCCCGGATGGTAGCGTCAACGTACGTCGCTTCGGCGGTATGAAAATCGAGCGTACCTGGTTCGCCGCCGATAAGACAGGCTTCCATATGCTGCACACGCTGTTCCAGACCTCTCTGCAATTCCCGCAGATCCAGCGTTTTGATGAACACTTCGTGCTGGATATTCTGGTCGATGATGGTCACGTTCGCGGCCTGGTGGCAATGAACATGATGGAAGGTACGCTGGTGCAAATCCGTGCTAATGCGGTGGTTATGGCTACCGGCGGCGCGGGTCGCGTATATCGCTACAACACCAACGGCGGCATTGTTACTGGCGACGGTATGGGCATGGCACTGAGCCACGGCGTTCCGCTGCGTGACATGGAATTCGTTCAATATCACCCGACCGGTCTGCCGGGTTCCGGTATCCTGATGACCGAAGGTTGCCGCGGTGAAGGCGGTATTCTGGTCAACAAAAATGGCTACCGTTATCTGCAAGATTACGGCATGGGCCCGGAAACTCCGCTGGGCGAGCCGAAAAACAAATATATGGAACTGGGTCCGCGCGACAAAGTTTCTCAGGCCTTCTGGCACGAATGGCGTAAAGGCAACACCATCTCCACACCACGCGGCGATGTGGTATACCTCGACCTGCGTCACCTGGGTGAGAAAAAACTGCACGAACGTCTGCCGTTTATCTGCGAACTGGCAAAAGCATACGTTGGCGTCGATCCGGTTAAAGAACCGATTCCGGTACGTCCGACCGCGCACTACACCATGGGCGGTATCGAAACCGATCAGAACTGCGAAACCCGTATTAAGGGTCTGTTCGCCGTCGGTGAATGTTCCTCTGTAGGTCTGCACGGTGCAAACCGTCTGGGATCCAACTCACTGGCAGAACTGGTGGTCTTCGGTCGTCTGGCCGGTGAGCAAGCTATGGAGCGCGCATCTACCGCTGGTAATGGCAACGATGCGGCAATCAATGCACAGGCTACTGCCGTTGAACAGCGTCTGAAAGATCTGGTTAACCAGGACGGCGGCGAAAACTGGGCGAAGATCCGCGACGAAATGGGCATGGCCATGGAAGAAGGCTGCGGTATCTACCGTACGCCGGAACTGATGCAGAAAACCATCGACAAACTGGCGGAGCTGCAAGAACGCTTCAAGCGCGTGCGCATCACCGACACCTCCAGCGTGTTCAACACCGACCTGCTCTACACCATCGAGCTGGGCCACGGTCTGAACGTTGCCGAATGTATGGCGCACTCCGCAATGGCGCGTAAAGAGTCTCGCGGCGCGCACCAGCGTCTGGACGAAGGTTGCACCGAGCGTGACGACGTCAACTTCCTCAAACACACCCTCGCCTTCCGCGATGCTGATGGCACTACTCGCCTGGAGTACAGCGACGTGAAGATTACTACGCTGCCGCCAGCTAAACGCGTTTACGGTGGCGAAGCGGATGCAGCCGATAAGGCGGAAGCAGCCAATAAGAAGGAGAAGGCGAATGGCTGAGATGAAGAACCTGAAAATCGAGGTGGTGCGCTATAACCCGGAAGTCGATACCGCACCGCATAGCGCATTTTATGAAGTGCCTTATGACGCAACCACCTCATTACTGGATGCGCTGGGCTATATCAAAGACAACCTGGCACCGGATCTGAGCTACCGCTGGTCCTGCCGTATGGCGATTTGTGGTTCCTGCGGCATGATGGTCAACAACGTGCCGAAGCTGGCATGTAAAACCTTCCTGCGTGACTACACCGACGGTATGAAGGTTGAAGCGCTAGCTAACTTCCCGATCGAACGCGATCTGGTCGTCGATATGACCCACTTCATCGAAAGTCTGGAAGCGATCAAACCATACATCATTGGCAACTCCCGCACCGCGGATCAGGGTACTAACATCCAGACCCCGGCGCAGATGGCGAAGTATCATCAGTTCTCCGGTTGCATCAACTGTGGTCTGTGCTACGCCGCGTGCCCGCAGTTTGGCCTGAACCCAGAGTTCATCGGTCCGGCTGCCATTACGCTGGCGCATCGTTATAACGAAGATAGCCGCGACCACGGTAAGAAGGAGCGTATGGCGCAGTTGAACAGCCAGAACGGCGTATGGAGCTGTACTTTCGTGGGCTACTGCTCCGAAGTCTGCCCGAAACACGTCGATCCGGCTGCGGCCATTCAGCAGGGCAAAGTAGAAAGTTCGAAAGACTTTCTTATCGCGACCCTGAAACCACGCTAAGGAGTGCAACATGACGACTAAACGTAAACCGTATGTACGGCCAATGACGTCCACCTGGTGGAAAAAATTGCCGTTTTATCGCTTTTACATGCTGCGCGAAGGCACGGCGGTTCCGGCTGTGTGGTTCAGCATTGAACTGATTTTCGGGCTGTTTGCCCTGAAAAATGGCCCGGAAGCCTGGGCGGGATTCGTCGACTTTTTACAAAACCCGGTTATCGTGATCATTAACCTGATCACTCTGGCGGCAGCTCTGCTGCACACCAAAACCTGGTTTGAACTGGCACCGAAAGCGGCCAATATCATTGTAAAAGACGAAAAAATGGGACCAGAGCCAATTATCAAAAGTCTCTGGGCGGTAACCGTGGTTGCCACCATCGTAATCCTGTTTGTAGCCCTGTACTGGTAAGGAGCCTGAGATGATTAATCCAAATCCAAAGCGTTCTGACGAACCGGTATTCTGGGGCCTTTTCGGGGCCGGTGGTATGTGGAGCGCAATCATTGCACCGGTAATGATCCTGCTGGTCGGCATTATGCTACCGCTGGGACTGTTTCCGGGTGATGCTCTGAGCTACGAACGCGTTCTGGCGTTCGCGCAGAGCTTCATTGGTCGCGTATTCCTGTTCCTGATGATCGTTCTGCCGCTGTGGTGTGGTTTACACCGTATGCACCACGCGATGCACGATCTGAAAATCCACGTGCCTGCGGGCAAATGGGTTTTCTACGGTCTGGCTGCTATCCTGACAGTTGTCACGCTGATTGGTGTCGTTACAATCTAACGCATCGCCAATGTAAATCCGGCCCGCCTATGGCGGGCCGTTTTGTATGGGAACCAGACCTTATGCTCAAAATGACGCTCTGCGCCTTACTGATTACCGCCTCTTGCTCCGCACTTGCCGCCCCCCAACAGCTCAACGATATTGTGCATCGCACAATGACTCCGCTTATAGAACAACAAAAAATCCCGGGCATGGCCGTTGCAGTGATTTACCAGGGCAAACCTTATTACTTTACCTGGGGCTATGCGGACGTAGATAAAAAGCAGCCCGTCACGCAGCAAACGTTGTTTGAGTTAGGCTCGGTCAGCAAAACATTTACGGGCGTACTTGGTGGCGACGCTATTGCTCGAGGGGAAATAAATCTAAGCGATCCCGTCACAAAATACTGGCCTGAACTTACCGCTAAACAGTGGAACGGGATCACGCTATTACATCTCGCAACCTACACCGCTGGCGGCCTGCCATTGCAAGTGCCGGATGACGTTAAATCCTCAAGCGACTTGCTGCGCTTCTATCAAAACTGGCAGCCTGACTGGACACCAGGAACACAACGTCTGTATGCCAACTCCAGTATCGGTTTATTCGGCTCGCTAGCTGTGAAGCCGTCTGGTTTGAGCTTTGAACAGGCAATGGATACCCGTGTCTTCCAGCCACTCAAACTCACCCATACGTGGATTAATGTGCCGCCTGCAGAAGAAAAGAATTACGCCTGGGGATATCGCGAAGGTAAAGCGGTGCATGTTTCGCCAGGGGCGTTAGATGCTGAAGCTTACGGTGTGAAATCGACGATTGAAGACATGGCCCGCTGGCTACAAAGCAATATAGATCCTCGTAATATCAATGACAAAACACTTCAGCAAGGTATCCAACTGGCGCAATCTCGCTACTGGAAAATTGGCGATATGTATCAAGGCCTGGGCTGGGAAATGCTGGACTGGCCGGTAAATCCTGACAGCATCATTAATGGCAGCGACAATAAAATTGCACTGGCAGCACGACCAGTAAAAGCGATTACGCCCCCTGCTCCTGCTGTGCGCGCATCATGGGTACATAAAACAGGGGCGACCGGCGGATTTGGTAGCTATGTCGCATTTATCCCAGAAAAAGAGTTGGGTATTGTGATGCTGGCTAACAAAAACTATCCAAACCCGGTGAGAGTCGCCGCCGCCTGGCAGATCCTCAACGCTTTGCAATAACAACGAAGATGGCCCGAATTTACGGGCCTTTTCTCCGCTTTTCCTTGCTGTCATCTACACTTAGAAAAAAACCAGTAAGGAAACATCTATGCGCCTGCTCCCTCTTGTTGCCGCAGCGACAGCGGCATTTCTTGTCGTTGCCTGTAGTTCACCTACGCCGCCGCGTGGCGTGACCGTAGTGAATAATTTCGACGCTAAGCGCTATCTTGGCACCTGGTATGAGATTGCCCGTTTTGATCACCGCTTTGAACGCGGACTGGAGAAAGTCACCGCGACATATAGCCTGCGGGATGATGGTGGATTGAATGTCATCAACAAAGGCTATAATCCGGACAGGGAGATGTGGCAACAGAGCGAAGGGAAAGCGTACTTTACCGGAGATCCGCATCGCGCAGCGCTGAAAGTGTCATTCTTTGGCCCTTTCTATGGCGGCTATAACGTCATTGCGCTCGACCGGGAGTATCGCCACGCGCTGGTTTGCGGCCCGGATCGCGACTACCTGTGGATACTCTCCCACACGCCAACTATTTCTAGCGAAGTTAAACAGGAGATGCTGGCGGTCGCAACCCGGGAAGGATTTGATGTCAGTAAGTTTATCTGGGTACAGCAACCCGGCAGTTAATGGGTGCTGAGTTTCAGACCAACTATCCCCAGTACGATTAACGCCAGACTCGCCAGGCGCATCGGACTAGCAGACTCACCGAGCAGCACAATACCGGTGATCGCCGCCCCGACCGCGCCAATCCCCGTCCAGACAGCATAAGCTGTACCTACCGGTAGCGATTTCATTGCCCAGGCGAGCAACGCCATACTGACAATCATCGCCGTCACGGTAATTACGCTTGGCGTCAGACGACTAAAACCGTGGGTGTATTTCAGGCCTACCGCCCAGACGACTTCCAGCAAACCAGCAATAAACAGGATAATCCAGGACATATAATACTCCGGAGAAATGGGGCCGTCCCCGGTGAAACGATGCGTTTGCGGGTCGTCCCGCAAAGCTGATAGTGAAAGAAGTATTTTGCCGATTTAAGAGGAAATTTCAACGGTTACAGCAGTGATTACCGCCGGGAAAAACAAACGGCACGACAAACCTGTCGTACCGTTATTGCTTATTGCTGCGCTTTCGTCGCTGCGCCAGAAATCGCGTTACCGCCATCAGAGATGTCTTCACCAACGCCACGCGTGGTGTTGCAGGCAGTTAATACTGTTGAAAGCACCAGAACAGAAAAGATCGCTGCAATTGTCTTCTTCACCATAATATCTTCCTTTTAGGTAATGTTATTTGTGTTTGCCTATAGCAAATTAATAATAGACAACATCACCAAAAATGACGGGAATCTGATGATTTTTCGGAAGTGAAGAGGAAATTAGCTGGCAGCGCGGGAAATGGAATTGCCGAGATGTTTGATATCTTCACCGAAACCGCGAGCGGTGTTACAGCCCGTGAGCAGCGTACTGGCAAGCAAAACAAGAAGGATAAGGCGTTTCATCATCTCTGACCTGAAAAGTGATGGTGCAGCCAGCAGGCCGCACCACAACCGTATTACTTCACGCGAGATACGTATTCACCAGAGCGGGTATCCACTTTGATAACTTCGCCAATCTGTACGAACAGCGGAACTTTAACCACAGCGCCAGTGGACAGGGTAGCTGGTTTGCCGCCAGTACCTGCGGTATCACCTTTCAGACCTGGATCGGTATCAACGATTTCCAGTTCAACGAAGTTCGGCGGAGTAACGGAAATCGGCTGGCCGTTCCACAGAGTCACGATGCACTCTGCCTGATCCAGCAGCCATTTCGCGTTGTCGCCAATTGCTTTTGCATCAGCAGACAGTTGTTCGAAGGTTTCGTTGTTCATGAAGTGCCAGAACTCACCATCGTTGTACAGGTAAGTCAGGTTCATATCGACAACATCAGCGCCTTCAGCGGAATCCGTAGATTTAAAGGTTTTTTCTACACGAGTACCGGTCAGCAGACGACGCAGTTTAACGCGAGCAAATGCCTGGCCTTTACCCGGCTTCACAAATTCACTTGCTTCAACCGCGTAAGGTTCGCCGTCCAACATGATTTTAAGACCAGCACGAAAATCGTTGCTATAGTACGTTGCCATAAGGCCCTCTGAAATTTGTTAATTGGTAGCTAAGCCACAAAATGGCGCATATTGTAACCCTAAACACCCCATCCAGAGAAGATTGGTTAGCGCAACTTGCCGATGTTGTGACCGATCCTGATGAACTTCTGCGTCTTTTGAATATAGACGCGGACGAAAAACTGTTGGCCGGACGCAGCGCCAAAAAGCTGTTTGCCCTGCGCGTGCCCCGCTCATTTATCGATCGCATGGAAAAAGGCAATCCTGACGATCCACTTTTGCGTCAGGTACTTACCTCGCAAGATGAGTATATCACTGCACCCGGTTTTTCCACCGACCCGCTGGAAGAACAGCACAGCGTGGTGCCTGGTTTGTTGCATAAATACCACAACCGGGCATTACTGTTGGTGAAAGGTGGCTGTGCGGTAAATTGTCGCTATTGCTTCCGTCGCCACTTCCCGTATGCCGAAAATCAGGGCAACAAGCGTAACTGGCAGACTGCACTTGAGTATGTTGCCGCACATCCAGAACTGGACGAGATCATTTTCTCCGGCGGTGATCCGCTGATGGCGAAAGATCGCGAACTGGACTGGTTGCTCACGCAACTGGAAGCCATCCCGCACATCAAACGTCTGCGTATTCACAGCCGTCTGCCGATTGTGATCCCGGCGCGCATCACTGAGGCGCTGGTTGAACGCTTTGCCCGTTCTACGCTGCAAATCCTGCTGGTGAATCACATCA
Source organism: Escherichia sp. MOD1-EC6098 (assembly GCF_002965865.1). Lineage (NCBI taxonomy): Bacteria > Pseudomonadati > Pseudomonadota > Gammaproteobacteria > Enterobacterales > Enterobacteriaceae > Escherichia > Escherichia sp. MOD1-EC6098. Next base: position 147,923 of record NZ_PTSN01000011.1, on the reverse strand, counting down.
ACCATGCCAATGAAGTGGATGAAACATTCCGTCAGGCGATGGCTAAGTTAAAACGCGTGGGCGTCACCCTGCTTAACCAGAGTGTTCTGTTACGTGGCGTGAACGACAACGCGCAAACGCTGGCAAACCTGAGTAATGCGTTGTTTGACGCGGGCGTGATGCCCTATTACCTGCATGTGCTCGATAAAGTGCAGGGCGCGGCGCATTTCATGGTGAGCGATGATGAAGCACGGCAGATTATGCGTGAGTTGCTGACGCTGGTGTCGGGATATCTGGTGCCAAAACTGGCGCGTGAGATAGGCGGAGAACCCAGCAAAACACCGCTGGATTTGCAGCTACGTCAGCAATAACTGATTCAACAGGGAAGTTGAAGCTGATGATAAATGTGAAATTGCCTGATGTGCTGCGCTTATCAGGCCTACATGATGCATTGCAACTGATTGAATTTTCAATGAACTGTAGGCCTGATAAGGCGTTTACGTCGCATCCGGCAAGAGCAACGAACACGCGTACAGCGACCTGCCATTAAATAGGGAAGTTTAATCTTTTCCGTTGCATAACCATTAATTATTCATATGCTTTGCTATTTTTATTATTTATATAGCTGATATCAATAATTAACCTTTCTTTTCTGTTTATATAGAGCGAGCGCCGCTATTTATGTTATTTTAACAACTATTACTACCAAGCCCATTTATCTGGCTTATAAATTAATATTATTTATTTTATTGAGAAATGGTTAGGGAGAACCTACATGGCCATAAGCATCAAGGGTGTTAACACTGGTGTTATTCGCAAGAGTAATAACTTCATTGCACTGGCACTGAAAATAAAAGAGCCTCGCAATAAAGAATCGTTGTTCTTCATGTCTGTGATGGAACTGCGCGACCTGCTGATAGCGCTGGAAAGCCGTCTGCATCAAAAGCATAAACTGGAGGCTGATCACCGTCTTCAGTATGAGCAAGCGCGCGATAAGGCCATGAAAAAGATGGCAGAAAATATTCCTCAAATTCAGATTGAAGAACTTAAAAATGCTGATATTAATCGCCGTGTAAATACACTGGCACTTACCGATAATCAGGGTGAAAATCTCACATTCCTATTAACTCTGCATGACGGCAGCAAATCTGAATTAGTTGTCAATGAACTGCAAATTGAAATGCTGGCGCGAGCAATCATTCACGCAATTAATAATGCGGAAATGCGTGAACTGGCATTACGTATTACATCGCTGTTAGATTTCCTGCCATTATATGACGTCGACTGCCAGGATAATGGTAATCTGGAATATGACACCTATTCACAGCCAGAATGGAAACAAAACTTGTTTAGCCATTATCTGGCGGTGCTTTATCGCTTTAAAGATGAAAGTGGCAAAGAACAATTTAGCGGTGCAGTGGTGAAAACACGTGAAGCGACAGCAGGTAAAGAAGTGGAGGCCATCACCCGCCGGATGCTTGATTTCAGCCCTCGACTGAAAAAGCTCGCTGGAGTGCCGTGTCAGGTCTACGTTCGCACCGTAGCGGCAAATAACGCCCAACCGCTGACCCAGGATCAATGCTTACGCGTACTGCATCACCTACGCGTTCAGTCCATCAGCAAAACCGCGCCACAAGCGAAATAATCCCATCTTTGCTAATGCGAGGCTGGAGCCATCCAGCCTGAAATGACTGATAACGTGATCGTTGATCATGCCGGATGCGGCGTAAACGCCTTATCCGGCCTATAAATTCTCAAGCATTCAATCAGTTGCAATGCCTGATGTAGGCCTGATAAGCGAAGCGCATCAGGCAATTATACGTTTGTCACCCAGCCTCGGAATCACATCAGTTCGGGCACTTATAAACCTGGCCGATAATCTGGCTATCAGTCGGAACGAAGCTGGACAACATCCCCTGCGACGGGCTGCTAATACCATAAATCACGTTACCGCCCATTGCGGCAGCCTGATTGCGCAGATCGTTTGCCGCACCACGCATAGAACCGCCTTCTTCGCCGTGTTGTCCGGAAAGCCAGTTACTTTGCTTACCTGTCGCAGTACCAATAAGTTGGCACTCTGCGCCTGGTTGCTCGTCCACAATGCGAACACTCTGACCGGCAGCACTCAATTCGTTACTGGAGCTACAACCCGCCATCAGTAGCGCGGCACCGACAATCCCTGCTAAGTATTTTACGTGCATGTTATTCCCCATAATCAATGAGCTGGACGCCCCTCGCGTCGTCCGTGTTTGAATCTTATACTAGAAAGATGACTAAAAGAAAAACCCCCAGACATTTCTGCCTGAGGGTTTCTTTATTTCTGCGAGGTGCAGGGCAATTACATCATGCCGCCCATGCCACCCATGCCGCCCATACCGCCAGCAGCGCCTAAGTCAGCCGCATCGTTTTTCGGCAGGTCGGTAACCATGCACTCGGTGGTGATCATCAGGCCAGCCACAGAAGCTGCGTACTGCAGAGCAGAACGAGTTACTTTGGTTGGATCCAGGATACCCATGTCGATCATGTTGCCGTATTCTTCGGTTGCAGCGTTGTAGCCGTAGTTGCCGTCGCCAGCTTTAACAGTGTTAGCAACAACTGACGGCTCTTCACCGCAGTTCAGTACGATCTGACGCAGCGGAGCTTCCATTGCACGCAGTGCAACTTTGATACCCACGTTCTGCTCTTCGTTCTGACCACGCAGGTCAGCCAGTTTAGACGCTACGCGGATCAGCGCAACACCACCACCAGCAACCACGCCTTCTTCTACCGCAGCACGGGTCGCGTGCAGGGCGTCTTCAACGCGTGCTTTTTTCTCTTTCATTTCAACTTCGGTAGCAGCACCCACTTTGATAACTGCAACGCCGCCTGCCAGTTTCGCTACGCGCTCCTGCAGTTTTTCACGGTCGTAGTCAGAAGTTGCTTCTTCAATCTGCTGACGGATCTGAGCAACACGGCCCTGGATTGCAGCTTCTTCACCCACGCCATCGATGATGGTGGTGGTGTCTTTGTTGATCACAACACGTTTAGCCTGGCCCAGGTCTTCCAGGGTTGCTTTTTCCAGTTCCATACCAATCTCTTCAGAGATTACAGTACCACCGGTCAGAGTAGCGATATCCTGGAGCATTGCTTTACGACGATCACCGAAGCCCGGTGCTTTAACCGCAGCCACTTTCACGATGCCGCGCATGGTGTTAACAACCAGAGTTGCCAGAGCTTCACCTTCAACATCTTCAGCGATGATCAGCAGCGGTTTGCCTGCTTTTGCAACAGCTTCCAGAACTGGCAGCATTTCGCGGATGTTGGAGATTTTCTTATCAGCCAGCAGGATGAACGGGCTTTCCAGTTCTACTGCGCCAGTTTCCGGCTTGTTGATGAAGTAAGGAGACAGGTAGCCACGGTCGAACTGCATACCTTCAACCACGTCCAGTTCGTCCTGCAGACCAGTACCGTCCTCAACGGTGATAACGCCTTCTTTACCGACTTTGTCCATCGCTTCAGCGATCAGTTTACCTACGGTTTCGTCGGAGTTAGCGGAGATAGTACCAACCTGAGCAATAGCTTTAGAGTCAGAGCACGGTACAGACAGCGCTTTCAGTTCTTCAACTGCAGCGGTAACAGCTTTGTCGATACCACGCTTCAGGTCCATCGGGTTCATGCCCGCAGCAACAGCTTTCAGACCTTCAGTGATGATGGCCTGAGCCAGTACGGTTGCGGTGGTAGTACCGTCGCCTGCAGTGTCATTCGCTTTAGAGGCAACTTCTTTCACCATCTGCGCACCCATATTTTCGAACTTGTCTTCCAGTTCGATTTCACGAGCAACGGAAACACCATCTTTGGTGATGGTCGGTGCACCGAAAGATTTATCCAGAACTACGTTACGGCCTTTCGGACCGAGGGTAACTTTCACTGCATCTGCCAGTACGTTTACGCCGCGCAGCATTTTCACACGAGCGTCGTTACCGAATTTTACGTCTTTAGCTGCCATTATCTTTATTCCTTAAATTCGTATGTTCAGTGTCGTGCGCGGATTACGCTTCAACAATTGCCAGAATGTCGCTTTCGGACATGATCAACACTTCTTCATTGTCGATCTTCTCAGATTTCACACCGTAGCCATCGTTGAAAATAACGATGTCGCCAACTTTCACGTCCAGCGGCTTCACTTCGCCATTTTCAAGGATACGGCCATTGCCTACAGCCAGCACTTCGCCACGGGTAGATTTAGCCGCTGCAGAGCCGGTCAGAACGATGCCGCCAGCAGATTTAGTTTCAACTTCTTTACGCTTGACGATCACGCGATCATGCAATGGACGAATATTCATTGATAACTCTCCTTTGAGAAAGTCCGTATCTGTTATGGGTGACGCCGGACCTTACGTGGTTTCCCGGCTGGTGACCAGAGAAATGGGGATGAGGCCTCTCCCCTTCAAGGGGGAAAATGAAAAAAAATTCTGATCAGCACAAAATCGGGTAAAAATCCTGATTCACCTCACGTTTCATCGCAATTTCGACATCGTCGTCATAAGCGAATCTGATTGTGCTACCATCAAAAACCTGCGCAGTTGCCCAAAATTTGGGCGCAATCGGACATCAACCCATGAGTGGACTCAAACAAGAACTGGGGCTGGCCCAGGGCATCGGCCTGTTATCGACTTCATTGTTAGGCACCGGCGTGTTTGCCGTTCCTGCCTTAGCCGCCCTGGTGGCAGGCAATAATAGCCTGTGGGCCTGGCCTGTTCTGATAATCTTAGTTTTCCCGATTGCGATCGTGTTTGCGATTCTGGGTCGCCACTACCCCAGCGCGGGCGGTGTGGCGCATTTTGTCGGCATGGCGTTCGGTTCGCGGCTTGAGCGAGTCACAGGCTGGTTATTTTTATCAGTTATTCCCGTTGGCTTGCCCGCTGCGCTGCAAATTGCCGCCGGATTCGGCCAGGCGATGTTTGGCTGGTATGGCTGGCAACTGTTGATGGCTGAACTCGGTACGCTGGCGCTGGTGTGGTATATCGGTACTCGCGGTGCCAGTTCCAGTGCGAATCTACAAACGGTTATTGCCGGACTTATCGTCGCGCTGATTGTCGCCGTCTGGTGGGCAGCCGATATTAAACCTGCGAATATCCCCTTCCATGCGCCAGGTGATATCGAACTTTCCGGGCTATTTGCTGCGTTATCGGTAATGTTCTGGTGCTTTGTCGGTCTGGAGGCGTTTGCTCACCTTGCCTCAGAATTTAAAAATCCGGAGCGTGATTTCCCCCGCGCTCTGATGATTGGTCTGGTGCTGGCAGGTTTAGTCTACTGGGGGTGTACGGTTGTCGTCTTACACTTCGACGCCTACGGTGAAAAAATGGCGGCAGCAGCATCGCTTCCGGAAATTGTGGTGCAACTGTTCGGTGTAGGGGCGCTGTGGATTGCCTGCGTGATTGGCTATCTGGCCTGCTTTGCCAGCCTCAACATTTATATACAGAGTTTCGCCCGCCTGGTCTGGTCGCAGGCGCAAGATAAACCCAACCACTACCTGGCGCGCCTCTCTTCTCGCCATATCCCGAACAATGCCCTCAATGCAGTGCTCGGCTGTTGCGTGGTGAGCACGTTGGTGATTCACACTTTAGAGATCAATCTGGACGCACTCATCATTTATGCCAACGGCATCTTTATTATGATCTATCTGCTGTGCATGCTGGCTGGCTGTAAATTATTGAAGGGACGTTATCGGCTACTGGCGGTGATTGGCGGACTGCTATGCATCCTGTTGCTGGCGATGGTCGGCTGGAAAAGCGTGTATGCATTGATCATGCTGGCGGGGCTGTGGTTGTTCCTGCCGAAACGAAAAACGCCGGAAAATGGCATAACCACATAATCCGGCGTTTCAACATTAATCCTGACGATCGTCTTTATGATCAAGGCGATCGCGGTTGTCATCCTTACGCTGATATTCACCATCAAAAGTATTGCCGCCACCGGCTCCGGCACTAAATCCACCGCCCGGCATACGGGAAAAACGCAAATGCGGCATCAACTTCACGGTCAGATGTTTCTGCACTGGTGGCAATAAAAGAAGAAGACCGAGGAAATCGGTGAAAAAGCCCGGTAATAAAAGCAGCAAACCGGCAATGATCAACGAAACACTTTTAATCATTTCCGCCGCCGGATTTTCTCCCGCCGCCATTTTTTGTTGCATCAGCACAAAATTATTAAATCCCTGGTTACGTACCAGCGACATACCAATAACTGACGTGAATATAACCAACACAAGAGTGAGTAATACCCCCAATACGTGGGCAACCTGAATAAAGATTGAAATCTCAATATAGACATAAAGGAAAATGGCAATAAAAGGTAACCAGCGCAAAGGTTTCTCCTGTAATAGCAACCGGTTAAATCCGGCCGCCTGAATGGTTTGCGAATCGCGTTCAGCTTATATTGTGGTCATTAGCAAAATTTCAAGACGTTTGCGCAACTATTTTTGGTAGTAATCCCAAAGCGGTGATCTATTTCACAAATTAATAATTAAGGGGTAAAAACCGACACTTAAAGTGATCCAGATTACGGTAGAAATCCTCAAGCAACATATGATCCCGAGTATTCGACTGATGCAGGGGATAATCGTCGGTCGAAAAACATTCGAAACCACATATATTCTGTGTGTTTAAAGCAAATCATTGGCAGCTTGAAAAAGAAGGTTCACATGTCAAACAACATTCGTATCGAAGAAGATCTGTTGGGTACCAGGGAAGTTCCAGCTGATGCCTACTATGGTGTTCACACTCTGAGAGCGATTGAAAACTTCTATATCAGCAACAACAAAATCAGCGATATTCCTGAATTTGTTCGCGGTATGGTAATGGTTAAAAAAGCCGCAGCTATGGCAAACAAAGAGCTGCAAACCATTCCTAAAAGTGTAGCGAATGCAATCATTGCTGCATGTGATGAAGTCCTGAATAACGGAAAATGCATGGATCAGTTCCCGGTAGACGTCTACCAGGGCGGCGCAGGTACTTCCGTAAACATGAACACCAACGAAGTGCTGGCCAATATCGGTCTGGAACTGATGGGACACCAGAAAGGTGAATATCAGTACCTGAATCCGAACGACCATGTTAACAAATGTCAGTCCACCAACGACGCCTACCCGACCGGTTTCCGCATCGCAGTTTACTCTTCCCTGATTAAACTGGTAGATGCTATTAACCAACTGCGCGAAGGTTTTGAGCGTAAAGCTGTCGAATTCCAGGACATCCTGAAAATGGGTCGCACCCAACTGCAGGACGCAGTACCAATGACCCTTGGTCAGGAATTCCGCGCTTTCAGCATCCTGCTGAAAGAGGAAGTGAAAAACATCCAACGTACCTCTGAACTGCTGCTGGAAGTTAACCTTGGCGCAACTGCCATCGGTACTGGCCTGAACACGCCGAAAGAGTACTCTCCGCTGGCAGTGAAAAAACTGGCTGAAGTCACTGGCTTCCCATGCGTTCCGGCTGAAGACCTCATCGAAGCGACCTCTGACTGCGGCGCTTACGTTATGGTTCACGGCGCGCTGAAACGCCTGGCTGTGAAGATGTCCAAAATCTGTAACGACCTGCGCTTGCTCTCTTCTGGCCCACGTGCCGGCCTGAATGAGATCAACCTGCCGGAACTGCAGGCAGGCTCTTCTATCATGCCAGCAAAAGTAAACCCGGTAGTTCCGGAAGTAGTTAACCAGGTATGCTTCAAAGTCATCGGTAACGACACCACTGTTACCATGGCAGCAGAAGCAGGTCAGCTTCAGTTGAACGTTATGGAGCCGGTCATTGGCCAGGCGATGTTTGAATCCGTTCACATTCTGACCAATGCTTGCTACAACCTGCTGGAAAAATGCATTAACGGCATCACTGCTAACAAAGAAGTGTGCGAAGGTTACGTTTACAACTCTATCGGTATCGTCACTTACCTGAACCCGTTCATCGGTCACCACAACGGTGACATCGTGGGTAAAATCTGTGCCGAAACAGGTAAGAGCGTGCGCGAAGTCGTTCTGGAGCGCGGTCTGTTGACTGAAGCGGAACTAGACGATATTTTCTCCGTACAGAACCTGATGCATCCGGCTTACAAAGCAAAACGCTATACTGATGAAAGCGAACAGTAATCGTACAGGGTAGTACAAATAAAAGAGGCACGTCAGATGGCGTGCCTTTTTTCTTGTGAGCAGTAACTTAAAAACAACAACCTGATATCAACTTGTTAAAAAACAAGGAAGGCTAATATGCTAGTTGTAGAACTCATCATCGTTTTGCTGGCGATCTTTTTGGGCGCCAGATTAGGGGGAATTGGTATTGGTTTTGCAGGTGGATTGGGGGTGCTGGTTCTTGCCGCTATCGGCGTCAAGCCTGGTAACATTCCGTTCGATGTAATTTCCATTATCATGGCGGTTATCGCTGCTATTTCTGCCATGCAGGTTGCTGGCGGTCTGGACTATCTGGTTCACCAGACAGAAAAGCTGCTGCGCCGTAACCCGAAATACATCACGATCCTCGCACCGATCGTGACCTATTTCCTGACCATCTTTGCGGGCACTGGCAACATCTCTCTGGCAACGCTGCCAGTTATCGCTGAAGTAGCGAAGGAACAAGGCGTTAAACCTTGCCGTCCACTGTCTACTGCGGTAGTTTCCGCGCAGATTGCGATCACCGCATCGCCAATCTCTGCGGCAGTGGTTTACATGTCTTCCGTAATGGAAGGTCATGGCATCAGCTACCTCCATTTGCTCTCCGTGGTCATCCCGTCCACCTTGCTGGCGGTTCTGGTGATGTCCTTCCTGGTCACCATGCTGTTCAACTCCAGGCTGTCTGACGATCCGATTTATCGCAAGCGTCTGGAAGAAGGTTTAGTTGAACTGCGCGGTGAGAAGCAGATTGAAATCAAACAAGGCGCGAAAGCGTCCGTCTGGCTGTTCCTGCTGGGCGTAGTCGGCGTGGTTATCTATGCGATCATCAACAGCCCGAGCATGGGTCTGGTTGAGAAACCGCTGATGAACACCACTAACGCCATCCTGATTATCATGCTGAGTGTTGCAACCCTGACCACTATTCTTTGCAAAGTGGATACCGACAACATCCTCAACTCCAGCACCTTCAAAGCAGGTATGAGCGCCTGTATTTGTATCCTGGGTGTTGCATGGCTGGGCGATACTTTCGTTTCCAACAACATCGACTGGATCAAAGATACCGCTGGTGAAGTGATTCAGGGTCATCCGTGGCTGCTGGCTGTCATCTTCTTCTTTGCTTCTGCTCTGCTGTACTCTCAGGCTGCAACCGCAAAAGCACTGATGCCGATGGCTCTGGCGCTGAACGTTTCTCCGCTGACCGCTGTTGCTTCTTTCGCAGCCGTGTCTGGCCTGTTCATTCTGCCGACCTACCCGACGCTGGTTGCTGCGGTACAGATGGATGACACGGGTACAACTCGTATCGGTAAATTCGTCTTCAACCATCCGTTCTTCATCCCGGGTACTCTGGGTGTTGCCCTGGCCGTTTGCTTCGGCTTCCTGCTGGGCAGTGTGATGCTGTAATGACAAATCGCGGGGCGTTCACGCCCCGCTTTCTTTCCCACCGACTAACATCCTTCCCTCGTCCGTTGTATAGTGACCTCTCTCTTGCGGTTCCATCTGTTCTAGCGAGGTGTTTATGCTTGATGAAAAAGGTTCGAATACCGCGTCTGTCGTGGTGCTGTGTACCGCGCCGGATGAAGCGACAGCCCAGGATCTGGCTGCCAAAGCGCTGGCAGAAAAACTGGCGGCCTGCGCAACCCTGATCCCCGGTGCAACCTCTCTCTATTACTGGGAGGGTAAGCTGGAACAGGAATATGAAGTACAGATGATCTTAAAAACCGATAAAGCTCACCAGCAGGCACTGCTGGAATGCCTGAAGGCTCATCATCCTTATCAAACACCTGAACTTCTGGTTTTACCTGTTACACATGGAGACACAGATTACCTCTCATGGCTCAACGCATCTTTACGCTGATCCTGCTATTTTGCAGCACTTCCGTTTTTGCCGGATTATTCGACGCGCCTGGACGTTCCCAATTTGTCCCCGCGGATCAAGCCTTTGCTTTTGATTTTCAGCAAAACCAGCATGACCTTAATCTGAGCTGGCAGATCAAAGACGGTTATTACCTCTACCGTAAACAGATCCGTATTACGCCTGAACAGGCGAAGATTGCCGACGTGCAACTGCCGTCAGGTGTCTGGCATGAAGATGAGTTTTACGGCAAAAGCGAGATTTACCGTGGGCGGCTGACGCTTCCCGTTACCATCAATCAGGCGGGTGCTGGTGCGACGTTGACGATTACTTACCAGGGATGCGCCGACGCCGGTTTCTGTTATCCGCCAGAAACTAAAATAGTGCCGTTAAGCGAAGTGCTCACCAACAACGCGGCGCCACAACCTGCGCCAGTTCCGCAGCAAGAGCAACCCGCCGCGCAACTGCCCTTTTCTGCACTCTGGGCGCTGTTGATCGGTATCGGCATCGCCTTCACACCATGCGTGCTGCCGATGTACCCGCTGATTTCCGGCATCGTACTGGGCGGTAAACAGCGGCTATCCACCGCCAGAGCATTGCTGCTGACCTTTATTTATGTTCAGGGGATGGCGCTGACTTACACGGCACTGGGTCTGGTGGTTGCCGCCGCGGGATTACAGTTCCAGGCGGCGCTACAGCATCCTTACGTGCTTATCGGCCTCGCGATCGTCTTTACCTTGCTGGCGATGTCGATGTTTGGCTTGTTTACCCTGCAACTTCCCTCTTCCCTACAAACACGCCTCACGCTGATGAGTAATCGCCAGCAAGGCGGCTCGCCTGGCGGTGTGTTTGTTATGGGCGCAATTGCCGGATTGATCTGTTCACCATGCACTACCGCGCCACTTAGCGCGATTCTGCTGTATATCGCCCAAAGCGGGAACATGTGGCTGGGCGGCGGTACACTTTATCTCTATGCGCTGGGCATGGGACTTCCGCTGATACTCATTACTGTCTTCGGCAACCGTCTGCTGCCGAAAAGCGGTCCGTGGATGGAACAGGTCAAAACCGCGTTTGGTTTTGTAATCCTGGCGCTGCCGGTCTTCCTGCTGGAGCGGGTGATTGGCGATGCCTGGGGATTACGCTTGTGGTCGGCGCTTGGCGTCGCGTTCTTTGGCTGGGCGTTTGTCACCAGCTTACAAGCCAAACGCGGCTGGATGCGCATGGTACAAATTATCCTGCTGGCAGCCGCGCTGGTAAGCGTGCGCCCACTCCAGGATTGGGCGTTTGGCGCGACGAGCACGGCACAATCTCAGACCCATCTCAACTTTAAAAAAATCAAAACAGTAGATGAGTTAAATCAGGCGCTCGTTGCAGCCAAAGGCAAACCGGTAATGCTAGATCTCTATGCCGACTGGTGCGTCGCCTGTAAAGAGTTCGAAAAAAACACCTTCAGTGACCCGCAGGTGCAAAAAGCGTTAGCAGACACGGTATTACTTCAGGCCAACGTCACTGCCAACGACGCACAAGATGTGGCGCTGTTAAAACATCTAAATGTCCTTGGCCTACCGACGATTCTGTTTTTTGACGGACAAGGTCAGGAGCATCCACAAGCACGAGTCACGGGCTTTATGGATGCAGAAACCTTCAGCGCACATTTGCGCGATCGCCAACCGTGAACGACACTTCAGTGGGAAAGACGGAGGAAAATAGCGTGCAACGTGAAGATGTACTGGGAGAAGCCCTGAAATTATTAGAGTTACAAGGGATTGCTAACACTACGCTGGAGATGGTTGCTGAACGAGTGGATTATCCGTTGGAAGCGCTCCAGCGTTTCTGGCCAGACAAAGAGGCCATCCTCTACGATGCGCTGCGCTATCTTAGCCAACAGATAGATGTCTGGCGTCGTCAACTGATGCTGGATGAAACGCAGTCTGCTGAACAAAAGCTGCTGGCGCGTTATCAGGCATTATCAGAATGCGTTAAAAACAACCGCTATCCGGGCTGTCTGTTTATCGCTGCCTGCACGTTTTATCCCGATCCCGACCACCCTATCCATCAACTGGCCGATCAGCAAAAAAGCGCGGCGTATGATTTCACCCACGAACTGTTAACCACCCTGGAAGTTGACGACCCGGCAATGGTGGCAAAGCAGATGGAACTGGTGCTGGAAGGGTGTTTAAGTCGCATGCTGGTGAATCGCAGCCAGGCGGATGTCGACACCGCACACCGACTGGCGGAAGATATCCTGCGCTTCGCCCGCTGCCGTCAGGGCGGGGCACTGACCTGACAGAAATACAGAAAACAAGCGATTTGCCGCAAACTTAAGCAATTGAATCGTTTTTACTGAAATTAGGTTGACGAGATGTGCAGATTACGGTTTAATGCGCCCCGTTGCCCGGATAGCTCAGTCGGTAGAGCAGGGGATTGAAAATCCCCGTGTCCTTGGTTCGATTCCGAGTCCGGGCACCAAATTCATATAAACGGACCTCCACGGAGGTCCGTTTTTCGTTTCAGGACGCCACAATTTAAGCGTTCTGCCTCCAAATCAATTCTGCCGAACTCAACCCGATTCTCCCCCACATCACCAGCATTTTGCGGGTATATCCCGGTTCGAGAAAATTTGTCCCTAAGCTATAGCACTGACTGACGCGAAATGTCGCGCGGCCCCGTAATGCTGTTGAACGTCAAATGACGTCATCAGGAGCGTAATGCATCCATAAACAGAACGCCGACTGATGAGATTCTGAATGCGAACAAAGAAAAATGTATCAGTCCGTTTGCTCATGCAAAGACTAACAATCCATTAAAATAGTAAGCGCTTCGGGCCATTTTCCGGGAATTATTTTCTGAACATTTTTCTTTGGCAAAGATGATGAATTTTGATGGTAAGGCAAATTACTTCTGGTTCTCATTAAAGTTCTTTCGTAAGGCTATGTAATCAAGAAGTTTATGGCTGGTAAGAATAACGTATTCTATTCACCAATAATATGTAAAGACATTCATCAATAGATGGTAAAAATAGGTTATGGCAATTATCATTGGGCCAGTCCCTTTTCGAGTGAGTTTCTATTATGCAACAACCTGTAGTTCGCGTTGGCGAATGGCTTGTTACTCCGTCCATAAACCAAATAAGTCGCAACGGGCGTCAACTAACCCTGGAGCCACGATTAATCGATCTTCTGGTTTTCTTTGCTCAACATAGTGGTGAAGTACTTAGTAGAGATGAACTTATCGATAATGTGTGGAAGAGGAGTATCGTCACCAATCACGTTGTAACACAGAGTATCTCAGAACTGCGTAAGTCATTAAAAGATAATGATGAAGATAGTCCTGTCTATATCGCTACTGTACCGAAGCGCGGTTATAAATTAATGGTTCCGGTTATATGGTGCAGCGAAGAGGAAGGGGAGGAAATGATGTTATCTTCGTCTCCTCCTATACCAGAGGCGGCTCCTGACACAGATCCCCCCATCCACAGTCCAGATATCCAATACCCCCCAAAGCCACCTGAACATCCCCCAGTTAGATGCAAACGATTAACTGCCTTTTGGGTATGGTTTTTTTTCCTGTTGTCGTTAGGTATCTGTGTCGTACTCGTGGCATTCTCCAGCCTGGAAACGCGTCTTCCTTTGAGTAAATCGCGTATTTTGCTCAATCCACGCGATATTGACATTAATATGGTGAATAACAGTTGTAACAATTGGACTTCTCCGTATCAGCGCTCTTACGCGATAGGTGTGGGCGATTTGGTGGCTACGTCACTTAATACCTTCTCCACCTTTATGGTGCATGACAAAATTAACTACAACATTGATGAACCGAGCAGCTCTGGTAAAACGTTATCTATTGCATTTGTTAATCAACGCCAATACCGCGCTCAGCAGTGCTTTATGTCGGTGAAATTGGTAGACAATGCAGATGGTTCAACCATGCTGGATAAACGTTATGTCATCACTAACGGTAACCAGTTGGCAATTCAAAATGATTTACTTGAGAGTTTATCAAAGGCATTGAATCAACCGTGGCCACAACGAATGCAGGAGATGTTCCAACAAATATTGCCTCATCGAGGTGCTTTATTAACTAATTTTTATCAAGCGCATGATTATTTAATGCATGGTGATGAAAAATCATTGAACCGTGCCAGTGAATTATTAGGTGAGATTATTGAATCATCTCCTGAATTTATCTATGCGAGAGCAGAAAAAGCATTAGTTGATATAGTACGTCATTCTCAGCACCCTTTAGATGAAAAACAATTAGCAGCACTGAATACAGAAATTGATAACATTGCTACAATGCCGGGCATGAATAATCTAGCCATTTTCTATCAAATAAAAGCTGTCAGTGCTCTGGAAAATGGAAAAATAGAGGAGTCGTATCAGGCGATAAATACTGGAATTGATCTTGAAATGTCCTGGCTAAACTATGTGTTGCTTGGCAAAGTTTACGAAATGAAGGGGATGAACCGTGAAGCTGCTGATGCATATCTCACAGCCTTTAATTTACGTCCTGGTACAAACACCCTTTACTGGATTGAAAATGGTATATTCCAGACTTCTGTTCCTTATGTTGTTCCTTATCTCGACAAATTTCTCGCTTCAGAATAAGTGACTCCCGCGTTGATTCATGCACGGGAATACTGGATGTTGAATTTTTGTGTGTTTTTATTGGTGTAATATGTTCGGCATTTTATTTGTCGCATAATTTTTATTACATAATTTTAACCACAAATATGTACATAACCCATTGTAAACATTAAATGTTTATCTTTTCATGATATCAACTTGCGATTCTTATCTGTTAATGGAGAGCTCAAATTCTCACTTACATAAACTTTTGTATTATTTCACCTAATCTTTAGGATTAATCTTTTTTTTTGAGTAATCTTGTCGCCAGTTTGGTCTGGTCAGTAAATAGTTACGCATCATGACCCGGACTCCAAATTCAAAAATGAAATTAGGAGAAGAGCATGAGTTCTGCCAAGAAGATCGGGCTATTTGCCTGTACCGGTGTTGTTGCCGGTAATATGATGGGGAGCGGTATTGCATTATTACCTGCGAACCTTGCAAGTATCGGTGGTATTGCTATCTGGGGTTGGATTATCTCTATTATTGGTGCAATGTCGTTGGCTTATGTATATGCCCGACTGGCAACAAAAAACCCGCAACAAGGTGGCCCAATTGCTTATGCCGGAGAAATTTCTCCTGCATTTGGTTTTCAGACAGGTGTTCTTTATTACCATGCTAACTGGATTGGTAACCTGGCGATTGGTATTACCGCTGTATCTTATCTTTCCACCTTCTTCCCGGTATTAAATGATCCTGTCCCGGCGGGTATCGCCTGTATTGCTATCGTCTGGATATTTACCTTTGTAAATATGCTCGGCGGTACTTGGGTAAGCCGTTTAACCACTATTGGTCTGGTGCTGGTTCTTATTCCTGTAGTTATGACTGCTATTGTTGGCTGGCATTGGTTTGATACTGCAACTTATGCAGCTAACTGGAACACTGCTAATACCACTGATGGCCATGCGATCATTAAAAGTATTCTGCTCTGCCTGTGGGCCTTTGTGGGTGTGGAATCCGCAGCGGTAAGTACGGGTATGGTTAAAAACCCGAAACGTACCGTTCCACTGGCAACCATGCTGGGTACTGGTTTAGCAGGTATTGTTTATATTGCTGCAACTCAAGTGCTTTCCGGTATGTATCCGTCTTCTGTAATGGCAGCTTCCGGTGCTCCGTTTGCAATCAGTGCTTCTACTATCCTGGGTAACTGGGCTGCGCCGCTGGTTTCTGCATTCACCGCCTTTGCATGCCTGACGTCTCTGGGTTCCTGGATGATGCTGGTAGGCCAGGCAGGTGTGCGTGCCGCTAACGACGGTAACTTCCCGAAAGTTTATGGCGAAGTCGACAGCAACGGTATTCCGAAAAAAGGTCTGCTGCTGGCTGCTGTGAAAATGACTGCCCTGATGATCCTGATCACCCTGATGAACTCTGCCGGTGGTAAAGCATCTGACCTGTTTGGTGAACTGACCGGTATCGCAGTACTGCTGACTATGCTGCCGTACTTCTACTCTTGCGTTGACCTGATTCGTTTTGAAGGCGTTAACATCCGCAACTTTGTCAGCCTGATCTGCTCTGTACTGGGTTGCGTGTTCTGCTTCATCGCTCTGATGGGTGCAAGCTCCTTCGAGCTGGCAGGAACCTTCATCGTCAGCCTGATTATCCTGATGTTCTACGCTCGCAAAATGCACGAGCGCCAGAGCCACTCAATGGATAACCACACTGCATCTAACGCACATTAATTAAAAGTATTTTCCGAGGCTCCTCCTTTCATTTTGTCCCATGTGTTGGGAGGGGCCTTCTTTACCTGGAGATATGACTATGAACGTTATTGCAATATTGAATCACATGGGGGTTTATTTTAAAGAAGAACCCATCCGTGAACTTCATCGCGCGCTTGAACGTCTGAACTTCCAGATTGTTTACCCGAACGACCGTGACGACTTATTAAAATTGATCGAAAACAATGCGCGTCTGTGCGGTGTTATTTTTGACTGGGATAAATATAATCTCGAGCTGTGCGAAGAAATTAGCAAAATGAACGAGAACCTGCCGTTGTACGCGTTCGCTAATACGTATTCCACTCTCGATGTAAGCCTGAACGATCTGCGTTTACAGATTAGCTTCTTTGAATATGCGCTGGGTGCTGCTGATGATATTGCTAACAAGATCAAGCAGACCACTGACGAATATATCAACACTATTCTGCCTCCGCTGACCAAAGCACTGTTTAAATATGTTCGTGAAGGTAAATATACTTTCTGTACTCCTGGTCACATGGGCGGTACTGCATTCCAGAAAAGCCCGGTAGGTAGCCTGTTCTATGATTTCTTTGGTCCGAACACCATGAAATCTGATATTTCCATTTCAGTATCTGAACTGGGTTCTCTGCTGGATCACAGCGGTCCACACAAAGAAGCAGAACAGTATATCGCCCGCGTATTTAACGCAGACCGCAGCTACATGGTGACTAACGGTACTTCCACTGCCAACAAAATTGTCGGTATGTACTCGGCTCCGGCAGGCAGCACCATTCTGATTGACCGTAACTGCCACAAATCGCTGACCCATCTGATGATGATGAGCGATGTTACACCAATCTATTTCCGCCCGACCCGTAACGCTTACGGTATTCTTGGTGGTATCCCACAGAGTGAATTCCAGCACGCTACCATTGCTAAGCGCGTTAAAGAAACACCAAACGCAACCTGGCCGGTACATGCCGTAATTACTAACTCTACCTATGATGGTCTGCTGTACAACACCGACTTCATCAAGAAAACACTGGATGTAAAATCCATCCACTTTGACTCCGCATGGGTGCCTTACACCAACTTCTCTCCAATTTACGAAGGTAAATGTGGTATGAGCGGTGGCCGTGTAGAAGGGAAAGTGATTTATGAAACCCAGTCCACTCACAAACTGCTGGCGGCATTCTCTCAGGCTTCCATGATCCACGTTAAAGGTGATGTAAACGAAGAAACCTTTAACGAAGCCTACATGATGCACACCACCACCTCACCGCACTACGGTATCGTGGCCTCCACTGAAACCGCTGCGGCGATGATGAAAGGTAATGCCGGTAAGCGTCTGATCAACGGTTCCATTGAACGTGCGATCAAGTTCCGTAAAGAGATCAAACGCCTGAGAACGGAATCTGATGGCTGGTTCTTTGATGTATGGCAGCCGGATCATATCGATACCACTGAATGCTGGCCGCTGCGTTCTGACAGCACCTGGCACGGCTTCAAAAACATCGATAATGAACACATGTATCTTGACCCGATCAAAGTCACCCTGCTGACTCCGGGGATGGAAAAAGACGGCACCATGAGCGAGTTCGGTATTCCGGCCAGCATCGTGGCGAAATACCTCGACGAACATGGCATCGTTGTTGAGAAGACCGGTCCGTATAACCTGCTGTTCCTGTTCAGCATCGGTATCGATAAGACCAAAGCACTGAGCCTGCTGCGTGCTCTGACTGACTTCAAACGTGCGTTCGACCTGAACCTGCGTGTGAAAAACATGCTGCCGTCTCTGTATCGTGAAGATCCTGAATTCTATGAAAACATGCGTATTCAGGAACTGGCGCAGAATATCCACAAATTGATTGTTCACCACAATCTGCCGGATCTGATGTATCGCGCATTTGAAGTTCTGCCGACGATGGTAATGACTCCGTATGCTGCGTTCCAGAAAGAGCTGCACGGTATGACCGAAGAAGTTTACCTCGACGAAATGGTAGGTCGTATTAACGCCAATATGATCCTTCCGTATCCGCCGGGAGTTCCTCTGGTAATGCCGGGTGAAATGATCACCGAAGAAAGCCGTCCGGTTCTGGAGTTCCTGCAGATGCTGTGTGAAATCGGCGCTCACTATCCGGGCTTTGAAACCGACATTCACGGTGCATACCGTCAGGCTGATGGCCGCTATACCGTTAAGGTATTGAAAGAAGAAAACAAAAAATAATTAGCTCGTACAAGGGAAGTGGCTTGCCACTTCCCTTTTTTGCTCATAAGGAGAACACATGAAAACACCCTCACAGCCGCGCGCGATATACTATATCGTGGCGATCCAGATCTGGGAGTACTTCAGTTTTTACGGCATGCGTGCCTTACTCATTCTCTATCTCACCCATCAGCTTGGTTTTGATGATAACCATGCCATCAGCCTGTTCAGCGCATATGCATCTCTGGTTTATGTTACCCCTATTCTCGGCGGCTGGCTTGCCGACCGCCTGCTCGGCAACCGCACTGCAGTAATTGCCGGCGCGCTGTTAATGACCCTTGGCCATGTGGTACTGGGCATTGATACAAATTCAACCTTTAGCCTGTATCTGGCGCTGGCAATCATTATTTGTGGTTACGGTTTATTCAAATCAAACATTAGCTGTTTACTTGGCGAGCTCTATGACGCGGACGATCATCGACGTGATGGTGGTTTTTCGCTGCTATATGCCGCGGGCAATATCGGTTCTATCGCCGCCCCCATCGCCTGTGGCCTGGCTGCACAGTGGTATGGTTGGCATGTTGGCTTTGCCCTTGCGGGCGGCGGCATGTTTATCGGTTTGTTGATATTCCTGAGTGGTCATCGTCATTTCCAATCCACGCGAGGTATGGATAAAAAAGCACTCACTCGCGTGAAGTTTGCCTTGCCGGTATGGAGTTGGTTGGTGGTGATGCTCTGTTTAGCCCCGGTATTTTTTACCCTATTGCTGGAAAACGACTGGTCCGGATATTTGCTGGCGATCGTTTGCCTTATTGCTGCACAAATCATTGCCCGCATGATGATCAAATTCCCCGAACACCGCCGTGCTCTTTGGCAAATTGTATTGTTGATGTTTGTCGGGACGTTGTTCTGGGTACTGGCACAACAGGGCGGCAGTACCATCAGCTTGTTTATCGATCGCTTTGTGAATCGTCAGGCATTCAATATTGAAGTACCTACTGCGCTATTCCAGTCGGTGAATGCAATTGCGGTGATGCTCGCTGGGGTTGTACTTGCCTGGCTGGCGTCGCCAGAAAGCCGCGGCAACTCAACATTGCGCGTCTGGCTGAAGTTTGCCTTTGGCTTACTGCTGATGGCTTGTGGCTTTATGTTGCTGGCATTTGATGCCCGACATGCAGCGGCTGGCGGTCAAGCGTCAATGGGCGTGATGATATCCGGGTTGGCGCTAATGGGCTTTGCCGAACTCTTTATTGATCCGGTGGCAATTGCGCAAATCACGCGCCTGAAAATGTCTGGCGTATTAACCGGTATTTATATGCTGGCAACAGGCGCGGTCGCCAACTGGCTGGCAGGCGTAGTGGCACAACAGACGACAGAGTCGCAAATTAGCGGTATGGCAATTGCAGCTTACCAGCGATTCTTTTCCCAGATGGGAGAGTGGACGTTGGCTTGTGTCGCGATCATCGTGGTATTGGCCTTTGCTACCCGATTTCTGTTTAGCACGCCGACCAATATGATACAGGAAAGCAACGATTAACTGCCGTAAAAACAATTGGTTATGAATCAATTGACTTTTAGTTAATCACACTAGCAAATCAAGATTAATAAGATATTTAAACTATTTTTATGATTATTTATTAGTGATATCAACTTGAGGTGAGCGTTGGTTTCGATAAGATAAACTGAGTTATTAATAGTCGAGGCAGATAATACAGTGTACCGATCTGTCTCTTTATCTACGCTAAATTGAAAGCTGGATTTAGAGGAACCAAAATGTCTGAACAAGAAACACGGGGAGCCAATGAGGCTATTGATTTTAATGATGAACTGAGAAATCGTCGCGAAAAACTGGCAGCACTGCGTCAGCAAGGTGTAGCGTTTCCCAATGATTTTCGCCGCGACCATACCTCTGACCAGTTGCACGAGGAATTTGATGCGAAGGATAACCAGGAACTGGAATCCTTAAACATTGAAGTCTCGGTTGCTGGCCGAATGATGACCCGTCGCATCATGGGGAAAGCCTCCTTTGTAACGTTGCAGGATGTAGGTGGCCGTATTCAACTGTACGTTGCGCGAGATAGCCTGCCAGAAGGTGTTTATAACGACCAGTTTAAAAAATGGGATTTGGGTGACATTATCGGCGCACGCGGTACGCTGTTTAAGACACAAACTGGCGAGCTTTCCATTCACTGTACTGAGTTACGCCTGCTGACTAAGGCACTGCGTCCCTTGCCAGATAAATTTCATGGCTTACAGGACCAGGAAGTCCGTTATCGTCAACGTTATCTGGACCTGATCGCTAACGATAAATCCCGTCAAACTTTTGTTGTTCGTTCAAAAATTCTGGCCGCTATCCGCCAGTTCATGGTCGCTCGTGGGTTTATGGAAGTAGAAACCCCGATGATGCAGGTAATTCCTGGTGGGGCATCTGCTCGCCCGTTTATTACCCATCACAATGCTCTTGATTTGGATATGTACCTGCGTATTGCGCCAGAGTTGTATCTGAAACGCCTGGTTGTAGGTGGTTTTGAACGAGTATTCGAAATCAACCGTAACTTCCGTAATGAAGGTATTTCTGTTCGTCATAATCCTGAGTTCACGATGATGGAGCTCTACATGGCGTATGCGGATTACCACGATTTGATTGAACTGACGGAGTCACTGTTCCGCACCCTGGCACAAGAGGTACTGGGTACAACTAAAGTCACTTATGGTGAGCATGTGTTTGATTTTGGCAAACCGTTTGAAAAACTCACCATGCGCGAAGCAATCAAAAAATATCGTCCAGAAACCGATATGGCAGACCTGGATAATTTTGATGCCGCTAAAGCATTAGCCGAATCTATCGGTATTACGGTAGAGAAAAGCTGGGGGCTGGGACGTATTGTCACCGAAATCTTTGATGAAGTGGCAGAAGCACATCTGATTCAGCCAACCTTTATTACTGAGTATCCGGCGGAAGTGTCGCCGCTGGCGCGCCGTAATGATGTTAACCCGGAAATCACCGACCGTTTTGAATTCTTCATCGGTGGTCGTGAAATCGGTAATGGTTTTAGCGAATTAAACGACGCAGAAGATCAGGCAGAACGTTTCCAGGAGCAGGTTAACGCTAAAGCTGCAGGTGACGACGAAGCCATGTTCTACGATGAAGATTACGTTACTGCGCTGGAATATGGTCTGCCGCCAACCGCTGGTTTAGGTATTGGTATCGACCGAATGATTATGCTGTTTACTAACAGTCATACTATCCGCGACGTTATTCTCTTCCCGGCTATGCGCCCACAGAAATAAGTTTTACTTTAATGAACGAAGCAGCCTGATGACTGCTTCGTTCGTCGTTCCGCAAGTCCAGCTTTGAGGAGAGACGCTTCGTTTCAAGATAACCAGCGGGTCCACTCAACCACAGCTCCTAAAAGAGAGAAAAAAGTAATGCCACGGGCAGGCTCATTGGCCAGGTTATTCCTACCAGGAATGCACTAAGTAAACGAATATGTGTTTTCTCATGTGAGAGAAACCAGATAATGACAAAGGATATGTTCACACCAATCACATAAAAAATTAATATTTTAGAGAATAGTGCCATTTTGAATATCTTCTTATCCTTCCCATCTATTTGTAGAACTGACGGAAATAGTCATCGACTATCATAATGTTGAGGTCAAAATCAATATCTGGTAAGTCTAAGCATTTGAGCCTGATTAAATCTTCAATTTCACTTGCGGCTAATGATGTCGTTATTGCGAAAGCATTCTCATTCAATTGTCGTGGTATTCCATATTCATCAGCAACTATAGAGGAGAAATCCATATCATACATTAACGACCTTAACCTTAAGAAAACTGAGTAATAAGATGATGGATAATCAAAAGAAACAACGTAAGTTTTGAACCTGTTTATACCTTCCATAAAATGACTCCTATCAATATTATACGCCCTGGGGATGCAAAGTTTATTAACCCCGATTGATGATTCTCATATAGGAGATATTCTTTTTTTTTTGCTCAATAGAGGGGATGATTTGGGACAAAAAAACGCTCTCTCTGACCATTATTTGTGCATCCCCCTACCCTTCAGATACTCTCCTGAATGACGTTACGCAGAACATGAAAATATCATTACTCCACACTCTCCCATCAGTTACGAATATCATCATACTCACGCGTTTTATCAAATTCGTGTTTCGCAAACGGACACAGCGGGATAATTTTTCGTTTCTCCCGGCGCATTTTTTCCACGACTTTTGCCACCAGTTGTTTACCAATCCCCTGCCCTTTCAAACTTTCATCAACATCGGTATGTTCGATAATGGCTAAATTTTCTCCGGTTGGCACAAAGACAATTTCTGCTATTTGCTTTCCCTGCGCATCATTAATATAAAAATTATTATGGCCCTCACGTATTTCCATTTTTCCCTCGCTTATTTATGACGGTATTTCAGTGCGCCACTTGGGCACGTATCAATAACGTTCACTACGGTAGCGACGTCAACTTCATCCGGCATAATCCACGGCTTACGTTTGAGATTAAATAACTTGCCGTTGCCACGTACGCAGTTGCCGGAATGCTGACACATCGCGGTGTTGAACCAGACATCTATCTTTTCGCCGGTATAGCAGCGATAACCATCATCCAGTAGAGCTTGATCCATGACCTTCCCCCATCAAAAGTATGGTTTTCGCTATAAGCATAGCTCCCGAATCGCCAGACGACACTGGCAGTTTCAATGACCAGCTCCTCTGCTCCAAATAGCCAATCCCCCTTACTCCCTTTGAATTACCCGCATCATCAGGGATAATGCTTAGGAAATTTGTCATACAAGGAAGCTGATGAGACATTCACTGCCCTGCCACATGTTACGCAAACGTCCGATGAAACTCAGTACCACGGTGATCTTAATGGTCAGCGCAGTGCTGTTCTCGGTGTTGCTGGTAGTGCATCTGATTTACTTCTCGCAGATCAGCGATATGACGCGTGACGGACTAGCCAACAAGGCGCTGGCTGTGGCGCGAACCCTTGCTGACTCGCCGGAAATCCGCCGGGGCTTACAAAAAACACCGCAGGAGAGCGGTATCCAGGCCATCGCTGAAGATGTACGCAAACGGAACGATCTGCTGTTTATTGTCATTACCGATATGCAAAGTCTTCGCTACTCACACCCTGAAGCCCCGCGAATTGGTCAGCCATTTAAAGGTGATGACATCCTTAAAGCTTTGAACGGCGAGGAAAATGTTGCTATTAATCACGGTTTTCTGGCACAAGCCTTACGCGTATTTACCCCTGTCTACGACGAAAATCATAAACAGATCGGCGTGGTGGCGATTGGTCTGGAGTTAAGCCGTGTAACACAGCAGATCAATGACAGCCGCTGGAGCATTATCTGGTCAATTTTATTCGGTGTGCTGGTTGGCGGTCTGGGCACCTGGATACTGGTCAAAGTACTTAAGCGCATCCTGTTCGGCCTGGAACCCTACGAAATCTCTACTCTGTTTGAGCAACGCCAGGCAATGCTGCAATCGATCAAGGAAGGCGTCGTTGCCGTGGACGCTCGTGGCGAAGTCACACTAATTAATGATGCCGCGCAAGAACTGCTCAACTACCACAAATCGCAGGATGACGAAAAGTTATCGACACTTAGTCAGGCATGGTCGCAGGTAGTTGATGTCTCGGAAGTGTTACGCGACGGCACGCCGCGACGAGATGAAGAGGTGACCGTTAAAGACAGACTCTTACTGATCAACACCGTTCCGGTGCGCAGTAATGGCATTATCATCGGAGCCATCTCTACCTTCAGAGACAAAACAGAAGTTCGTAAGCTGATGCAACGGTTGGACGGTCTGGTCAACTATGCCGATGCCCTTCGTGAACGATCCCACGAATTTATGAACAAATTGCACGTGATTCTCGGATTATTGCATCTGAAGAGTTATAAGCAGTTGGAAGATTACATTCTCAAAACAGCCAACAACTATCAGGAAGAGATTGGCTCTCTGCTGGGTAAGATCAAATCTCCGGTTATCGCTGGTTTTTTAATCAGCAAGATTAACCGTGCGACCGATTTAGGCCATACGCTGATTTTAAACAGTGAAAGCCAGTTGCCAGACAGTGGTAGTGAAGATCAGGTCGCGACGCTAATTACCACGCTGGGAAACCTGATAGAAAACGCGCTGGAGGCATTAGGGCCGCAACCTGGTGGCGAAATCAGCGTCACGTTACACTACCGTCACGGCTTGCTGCACTGTGAAATTAACGATGATGGGCCGGGGATTCCCCCCGATAAAATCGATCACATTTTTGACAAAGGTGTCTCGACAAAAGGAAGCGAACGAGGCATCGGTCTGGCACTTGTCAAACAACAGGTTGAAAATCTCGGCGGCAGCATTGCCGTGGAATCAGAACCCGGAATTTTCACACAATTTTTTGTCCAATTACCCTGGGATGGGGAGAGGTCGAGCAAATGATTAATGTATTAATTATCGATGACGACGCAATGGTAGCGGAACTAAATCGCCGCTATGTCGCACAGATACCGGGCTTTCAGTGCTGCGGCACTGCCTCTACGCTTGAGAAAGCCAAAGAGATTATCTTCAACAGCGACACCTCCATCGACCTGATATTACTCGATATCTATATGCAAAAAGAGAATGGACTCGATTTACTGCCCGCCCTGCACAACGCTCACTGCAAAAGCGATGTGATTGTCATCTCTTCCGCTGCCGATGCCGCAACTATTAAAGATTCACTACATTACGGCGTCGTTGATTACCTGATTAAACCCTTCCAGGCATCACGTTTTGAAGAGGCACTCACCGGCTGGCGACAAAAAAAAATGGCGCTGGAGAAGCAGCAGTATTACGACCAGGCGGAACTGGACCAGCTAATTCATGGCAGTTCATCCAACGAACAGGATACGCGTCGTCTGCCGAAAGGCTTAACGCCACAGACTTTACGCACGCTGTGCCAATGGATTGACGCTCATCAGGACTATGAGTTTTCAACCGACGAGTTGGCCAACGAGGTTAACATCTCACGCGTTTCGTGCCGTAAATATTTGATCTGGCTGGTGAATTGCCACATCTTAGTTACCAGCATCCATTATGGTGTCACTGGTCGTCCGGTTTATCGTTACCGTATTCAGGCAGAGCATTACTCATTACTGAAGCAATATTGTCAATAAAGCGTTATTCGTTATCTGGAAGTAACAATTATTGTAGTAACGCAAACCAGCACTGGCACAAGTTACATCCCCTATCAGTAAAACTTGTGCCAGATCAAATATAATTTCCCTTCTTCAGTCCAGCAAATTAATATCCTTTCGGATAAATAGAGTTTTTAATTTCAAAACGCTAACAAAAGTTAATTAACTATTATGTTACCTGCATTATGTGTATTTTTACCCACAAATAGGTAGATCAGAATAATCTATAAACTTAATGACATCTTCCTGTAGAACAAAAACAGACTGATAAATATCAACAAGATAGCAAACAAACAAGTCATTAACATCTGCAAAACATAAACGATAAACCCATCGCCAGAGAGTATTTCTCTCTGAAAAAGTCACTTATCACAGTGCATAAATTTTCTGCTGTTTTAATCAGCCAATATTTACTGTGAAGTATTTACTCAAGCCAGTAACGACCAAACGGATATTTAGTCAGGCTCTGAAAACAGTTCATCCAAAACAGAACGTGACTGTGATCTATTCGACAAGAATTTAAATGGGATTATCGCGAGGGTTCACACATGTTATTTACTATCCAACTTATCATAATACTGATATGTCTGTTTTATGGTGCCAGAAAGGGCGGTATCGCGCTGGGGTTATTAGGCGGTATCGGCCTGGTCATTCTGGTCTTCGTCTTCCACCTTCAGCCGGGTAAACCCCCCGTTGATGTAATGCTGGTCATCATCGCGGTGGTGGCGGCATCTGCGACCTTGCAAGCCTCTGGCGGCCTTGACGTCATGCTGCAAATTGCCGAAAAACTGCTGCGCCGCAACCCGAAATATGTCTCCATTGTCGCGCCGTTTGTCACCTGTATACTGACCATTCTTTGCGGTACTGGCCACGTGGTCTACACCATTCTACCGATCATCTATGACGTCGCCATTAAGAACAACATTCGCCCGGAACGCCCGATGGCGGCGAGTTCTATCGGCGCGCAAATGGGAATTATCGCCAGTCCGGTGTCCGTTGCGGTAGTATCACTCGTCGCAATGCTGGGTAACGTCACCTTTGACGGTCGTCATCTTGAATTCCTTGACCTGCTCGCTATCACCATCCCATCTACCTTGTTAGGAATCCTGGCGATCGGTATCTTCAGTTGGTTCCGCGGTAAAGATCTGGATAAAGACGAAGAATTCCAGAAATTCATCTCTGTACCGGAAAACCGAGAGTATGTTTACGGTGATACCGCTACGCTGCTGGATAAAAAACTGCCGAAAAGCAACTGGCTGGCAATGTGGATCTTCCTCGGGGCAATCGCCGTGGTCGCGCTTCTCGGTGCTGATTCAGACCTGCGTCCATCTTTTGGTGGCAAACCGCTATCAATGGTACTGGTTATTCAGATGTTTATGCTGCTGACCGGGGCGCTGATTATTATCCTGACCAAAACCAATCCCGCGTCTATCTCAAAAAACGAAGTCTTCCGTTCCGGTATGATCGCCATCGTGGCGGTGTACGGTATCGCGTGGATGGCGGAAACCATGTTCGGTG
Organism: Escherichia sp. MOD1-EC6098; assembly: GCF_002965865.1. Taxonomy (NCBI): domain Bacteria; kingdom Pseudomonadati; phylum Pseudomonadota; class Gammaproteobacteria; order Enterobacterales; family Enterobacteriaceae; genus Escherichia; species Escherichia sp. MOD1-EC6098. The sequence goes on along the minus strand of NZ_PTSN01000011.1, from coordinate 120,729 downwards.
CGCATATGTCTGAAATTCAGGGCGTACTGGGCGAAATGGTGAAAGAGTATCCGTGGGCTTATGCCATTGTTCTGTTGCTGGTCTCCAAGTTTGTGAACTCCCAGGCCGCAGCGCTGGCAGCCATTGTTCCGGTTGCACTGGCGATCGGCGTTGACCCGGCATACATCGTGGCTTCAGCACCGGCTTGCTACGGTTATTACATCCTGCCGACCTATCCTAGCGACCTGGCAGCGATTCAGTTTGACCGTTCCGGAACCACCCACATCGGTCGCTTCGTCATCAACCACAGCTTCATTCTGCCAGGGTTGATTGGCGTGAGCGTATCCTGCGTCTTTGGCTGGATCTTCGCCGCGATGTACGGGTTCTTGTAATTGCACTATGCGTGCTGCCCGTCGCTGTGCGGCACGCCATTTTCGTATAACAAATACAGAGTTACAGGCTGGAAGCTATGTCAAACAAACCATTTATCTACCAGGCACCTTTCCCGATGGGGAAAGACAATACCGAATATTATCTGCTCACCTCCGATTACGTCAGCGTTGCCGAATTTGACGGTGAAACCATTCTGAAAGTGGAACCAGAAGCCCTGACCCTGCTGGCGCAGCAAGCCTTCCACGACGCATCTTTCATGCTCCGTCCGGCCCACCAGAAACAGGTTGCGTCTATTCTTAACGACCCAGAAGCCAGCGAAAACGATAAGTATGTGGCGCTGCAATTCTTGAGAAACTCTGAAATCGCTGCCAAAGGCGTGCTGCCGACCTGCCAGGATACCGGCACCGCGATCATTGTCGGTAAAAAAGGTCAGCGCGTATGGACCGGCGGCGGTGATGAAGAAGCCCTGTCAAAAGGTGTCTATAACACCTATATCGAAGATAACCTGCGCTATTCACAGAACGCGCCGCTGGATATGTACAAAGAGGTTAACACCGGCACTAACCTGCCTGCGCAAATCGACCTGTACGCGGTAGATGGCGACGAGTACAAATTCCTCTGCGTTGCCAAAGGTGGCGGCTCTGCCAACAAAACGTATCTCTACCAGGAAACGAAAGCCCTGCTAACCCCCGGCAAACTGAAAAACTTCCTCGTTGAGAAAATGCGCACCCTCGGCACCGCAGCCTGCCCGCCGTACCATATCGCATTTGTGATTGGTGGAACTTCCGCTGAAACCAACCTGAAAACCGTTAAGTTAGCAAGTGCTCACTATTACGATGAACTGCCGACGGAAGGGAACGAACACGGTCAGGCATTCCGCGATGTCCAGCTTGAACAGGAACTACTGGAAGAGGCCCAGAAGCTCGGCCTCGGCGCGCAGTTTGGCGGTAAATACTTCGCCCACGACATCCGCGTGATCCGTCTGCCGCGTCACGGCGCATCCTGCCCGGTAGGTATGGGCGTCTCCTGCTCCGCTGACCGTAACATCAAAGCAAAAATCAACCGCGAAGGTATCTGGATAGAAAAACTGGAGCACAACCCAGGCCAGTACATTCCGGAAGAGCTACGTCAGGCAGGTGAAGGCGAAGCGGTGAAAGTCGACCTTAACCGTCCGATGAAAGAGATCCTCGCCCAGCTTTCGCAGTATCCGGTTTCCACCCGTTTGTCGCTCACCGGCACGATTATCGTTGGTCGCGATATTGCGCACGCTAAGCTGAAAGAACTGATCGACGCCGGTAAAGAACTGCCGCAGTACATCAAAGATCACCCGATCTACTACGCAGGTCCGGCCAAAACGCCTGCTGGTTATCCTTCCGGTTCACTTGGCCCAACTACCGCAGGACGTATGGACTCCTATGTGGATCTGCTGCAATCCCACGGCGGCAGCATGATCATGCTGGCGAAAGGTAACCGCAGTCAGCAGGTCACCGACGCTTGTCATAAACACGGCGGCTTCTACCTCGGCAGCATTGGCGGCCCGGCGGCAGTGCTGGCACAGCAGAGCATTAAGCATCTGGAATGTGTTGCCTATCCGGAGCTGGGTATGGAAGCTATCTGGAAAATCGAAGTGGAAGATTTCCCGGCGTTTATCCTGGTCGATGACAAGGGCAACGACTTCTTCCAGCAGATCGTCAATCAACAGTGCGCGAACTGCACTAAGTAACATCTTCGGCCCGGCGCCTGGCGGTATACTGCCAGGTGATCCCCCCGGGCCACCTCTTTTGCGATTGTAATTTCACGCTTACTGGTGAATAGTCAGTATTTTCCCTGACTTGCGAACTCACCATGATCCGCACACTCAAGCCGTTAATTCTTAACACTGGCGCGTTGGCGCTAACATTCATCCTGATTTACACCGGCATTTCGGCTCATGACAAACTGACCTGGTTGATGGAAGTGACGCCAGTGATTATTGTCGTACCGTTGCTGCTTGCCACCGCCAGACGTTATCCATTAACGCCCTTGCTCTATACGCTGATTTTCTTTCACGCCATCATCCTGATGGTTGGCGGTCAGTATACCTACGCAAAAGTTCCCATCGGTTTTGAAGTGCAGGAATGGCTGGGGCTGAGTCGTAATCCGTATGACAAGCTGGGGCACTTTTTTCAGGGGCTGGTGCCTGCACTGGTGGCGCGAGAGATCCTTGTGCGTGGGATGTACGTGCGCGGACGTAAAATGGTAGCGTTTCTGGTCTGCTGCGTGGCGCTGGCGATAAGCGCAATGTATGAATTGGTTGAGTGGTGGGCAGCGTTGGCGATGGGCCAGGGCGCGGATGATTTTCTCGGCACCCAGGGCGACCAGTGGGATACGCAATCCGATATGTTCTGTGCGCTGCTGGGCGCATTAACCGCGGTGATATTCCTCGCTCGCTTTCACTGCCACCAGTTACGGCGCTATGGCTTGATAACCGGATGACAACCTGCGTTTTGTTTATGCCGGATGCGGCGTAAACGCCTTATTTTGCCCACAAAATGTGCAAATTCAATCAATTACATTTCTTATTGTAGGCCTGATAAGACGCGCCAGCGTCGCATCAGGCAATGTTTTCATTCGCTATTGCCAACGTCCGTCAGGCTTTTCACATCGCTCACTGCACCGACCGGAATATCAGCATGAACAGGTACGGGGGGCACTTTACGATATTTATCCAGCAGATGGATCTGGATCCTGCGCAGCGTGTCGCCATTGAGGCGATAGAAACGGAAGTAGAGAATCAGCGTGACCATGAAGAACAGAGCAGGTAGAGCAATCATAATAAACTGCATACCTAATATGGCTTGCGTAGACTGTTCAACATTCGGGACATAGCCAATCATCCCCAACACAACTGCAATGAAAAAAGCCGCGAATGCCGAACCGCCCTTCACCACCATCGTCTGCACGGAATAAGCAATGCTCTCACAGCGGATGTGCAATTTATATTCACCGTAGTCAACGGTATCTGCCACCATGATGACCTGTAATACCCAGAACAGCGCCGTCCCCACATTCAGCAAAATACCGGCTATCACAATAAGAGCGACGTTGTGATAGCCCACTAATGCCATCAACAGAAGAACACCACAGCTTAATACCGGAAGAATAGAGGCTCCGGCCCATAAAATACGTCGGGATAATGATTTAACTAAACGCGGGAAGAACACTAACGTCACCAGGTTAGCTGCTCCCGCATACGACAGGTAATAGGGAAACAGATCCGCATCACCGATAACATACGAGAAATAATAGATAGCAAAGCCGGTGATAATGTTGCTGGCAATATTATAAGCAAGAGCCATTCCCAACAGGCAGGAAAGCTGATCGTTTTTATAAATAAGCGCAATGATGGCTTTTAGTGTCAGGTGTTTTTCTCCGACAGACGATTGATTATCTGACGAAAAGACTTCATGCACATTACGCAGAGTGATGATGGTCGACACAATAAAAAACGCAATCAGCACCAGTGTGAACATCTGAAAGCCAAATCCCCGATCGCCGCCGCCGACATAATTAACAAATGGCAGCGTCACGCCTGCCGTAACAAAACCCGCCAGACTGGCAAAAAAGCGCGGATAAGGAACCAGTTGTTCTCGCTCACGTTTATCGAGGGTTATGGTTGGAACCAGTGACCAGAAGGGAATATCCATGATGGTGTAAGTCATGCCCCAAAGAATGTAGGTCACGCAAACAAAGACAATCTGAGTAGTACCTTCAAACAGATGCGCGCTAAAGAGAAGAAATAAGATTACAGAGTTAGCCAACGTACCGATCAGGATCCAGGGCTTAAACTTACCCCATCGCGATCGCGTAGCATTTACAATCCACCCCATAATCGGATCGTTAATAGCATCCCAGATCCTCGCCACCAGAAACAAAGTACCAATCAAACCAACCGACAGCCCGACAACATCGGTGTAGTAATACATCAGGTACATATACACAATGCCGATCGCAAAATCCTTCCCGAACGCTCCAAATCCATAACTGAGTTTTGTCGTCATTGAAATGCTCATAGGGTATCGGGTCGCTGTTACCAACGCCCGCCTTCTGTTATTGGTATCGTCAGAGGTGTGCGCCGGAAGACATACCCCGGCGCAGTAGCGTATTAGCGGTGCAACCAGCCGGGTAGCCAGTTGCCGTGGGCGGTAATCAGGTCGTCAACAAGAGCATAAATTTCGTCAATGCTCAGCACAGCGGCGGTGTGCGGATCCATCATCGCGGCGTGGTAAACACGGTCACGATTTTCCGTGAGAATCGCTTCCGTCAGCAGCGTTTGTACGTTGATATTGGTTTGCATCAGTGCTGCCAGATGCGAAGGTAGCGTACCGACTTTAGTCGGCTGAATGCCATTAGCATCAACCAGACAGGCGACTTCCACGCAACATCCTTGCGGCAGGTTATCAATCAGGCCATCGTTACGAACGTTGCCATAAATCACACTCGGTTCACCGGTCCAGATAGCGTTCATGATTGTGCTGGCATATTCCCGCGACGGTTTAATATCAATCCGGGACGCATTCTTATACTCCTCCAGCTCTTTATGCCAGTTCGCCAGTTGCTCAACGCAGCGTTTCGGGTACTCATCCAGCGGCACTTTATAACGTTCAATCAAATCCTCACGGCCTGGCTTAATAAACCACGGCGTATATTCAGCAAAGTGTTCTGATGATTCCGTGACGAAGTAGCCCAGCTTTTTGAACATTTCATAGCGCACAATATTCTGGCAGCGGGGATTACCATGAATATTCGGCTTCGGTGCCTGGCCCGCATCATAGGCTGCCAGCAGTTCCGGATAGAGACTCACGTAACTGCCGTCTGCGGTTTTGCGCTCCAGCTCCAGGTAGAACGCCATATGGTTGATACCTGCACAACGATAACGCAGTGTAGCGGGATCGATATTGAGATCGCGCGCCAGTTCTTCCGCCGTTCCCTGCACCGAATGGCACAACCCTACCTGTTTGATATGCGGATAGCGGGCATACATTGCCCAGGTATTCATCGCCATCGGGTTAACGTAGTTCAGCATGGTGGCGTCGGGGCACACTTCCGTCATGTCCTCACAAATCTGCCACAGATGCGGAATGGTACGCAGCGCGCGCATAATGCCGCCCGGCCCCAACGTGTCGGCAATAGTTTGTTCCAGACCGTGACGCTTACAAACCTCAAAATCGGTGACCGTACAGGGTTCATAACCGCCAATCTGAAATGCCACCACCACGAAATCGGCATCCTGTAAGGCTTCTTTCTGTTGGGTATGACAGGTAATTTTGCCGCTGGCTCCTGCTGAATCCATCAGCTTACGCACCACAATGTGCGACTCTTCCAGGCGGGTGGGATCGATATCCATCAGGGCAATATGCGCCGTTTTCAGCGCCTCGCGATGAAACACATCACCAAGAATATTTTTAACGAAAATCGTCGAACCAGCGCCGATAAAAGTAATTTTGGGTGCAGACATCATTCAGGTCTCCTGGCTTGCTTGAATGATTTCATCATGGCAGGCGATTTCGCAGAAAACCTCCGGCTTCCCCGTTGAGCATTCCCAAAAACTCAGATCCTGGGTTGCTTAGCAGTAAATCTGAGTTTTCGGGAATAAATTGCCTAAAAAACAGAGTAATTAGCCCTTATAAAGCCCTGTCCATTCCTCTCTCTTTACGTTTTGTGTCGTCATTCGCAGTCACCCCTGCCAACTTCTGCCATGATTCTGATAATCCAGGAAAGAGGGCTATCGATGAATACAGACACATTTATGTGCAGCAGTGATGAAAAGCAGAGCCGCAGCCCGCTGTCGCTATACTCGGAATATCAGCGGATGGAAATTGAATTTCGCGCGCCGCATGTCATGACCTCCAGCCACTGGCACGGTCAGGTTGAGGTAAATGTGCCTTTCGATGGCGATGTGGAATACCTGATCAACAATGAACACGTAAGTATCAATCAAGGCCATATCACGCTGTTCTGGGCCTGTACGCCGCACCAGCTAACCGATACCGGAACCTGCAAGAGCATGGCAATTTTTAATCTGCCAATGCATTTGTTTCTCTCCTGGCCACTGGATAAAGACCTTATAAACCATGTGACTCACGGCATGGTGATTAAATCACTGGTGGCACAGCAACTTAGTCCGTTTGAAGTACGCCGCTGGCAGCAGGAGTTGAACAACCCAAACGAGCAAATCCGCCAGCTCGCCATTGATGAAATTGGCCTGATGCTCAAGCGATTTAGCCTCTCCGGCTGGGAGCCTATTCTGGTCAATAAAACTTCGCGCACGCACAAAAATAGCGTCTCGCGCCATGCGCAGTTTTATGTCAGCCAGATGCTGGGCTTTATTGCGGATAACTATGATCAGGCGCTGACCATCAACGATGTGGCCGAGCACGTCAAACTTAATGCCAATTATGCAATGGGGATATTTCAGCGGGTCATGCAGTTGACGATGAAACAGTACATTACTACGATGCGCATCAACCACGTTCGCGCATTACTGAGCGATACCGATAAAAGTATTCTCGATATTGCACTGACGGCAGGCTTTCGTTCGAGTAGTCGTTTTTACAGCACGTTCGGCAAATATGTCGGCATGTCGCCGCAACAATACCGAAAACTTAGCCAACAACGCCGCCAGATGCTTCCCGGCTAAAAACGATATCAGTATCAGCCAAAAAAATAATTTAGCTGTCGATAATAAACATTGAAAATTAATTAAAAAATTAATTTAAACTTTTGTTTATAATATAAAAATTTTAAAAACGCTTGTTTTTCAATCACTTTACAGCCTGAAATGCCCGGAAGATACTTGCCCGCAGCGAAGATTCCTTCACAACCGGGTAAGCAATGATGAAAGTATTAATTGTTGAAAGCGAGTTTCTACATCAGGACACCTGGGTCGGTAGCGCCGTTGAGCGTCTGGCAAATGCCTTGAGCCAACAAAATGTTACCGTGATTAAATCCACCTCCTTTGATGATGGCTTTGCCATTCTCTCTTCAAATGAAGCCATTGATTGTCTGATGTTCAGTTATCAAATGGAGCATCCGGACGAACACCAAAATGTCAGAGAATTGATCGGTAAGCTTCATGAGCGTCAGCAAAATGTGCCGGTATTCCTGTTAGGCGACCGGGAAAAATCAATCGCCGCGCTGGATCGCGATCTGCTGGAGCTTGTCGATGAATTCGCCTGGATTCTGGAAGATACCGCTGACTTTATCGCCGGACGCGCCATCGCAGCGATGTCCCGCTACCGCCAACAGCTATTGCCGCCACTGTTCAGCGCGCTGATGAAATATAGCGACATCCATGAGTACTCCTGGGCCGCGCCAGGTCACCAGGGCGGTGTTGGCTTCACTAAAACCCCCGCCGGACGTTTCTACCATGACTACTATGGTGAAAACCTGTTCCGCACCGACATGGGCATCGAACGAACTTCCCTCGGTTCTTTACTTGACCATACTGGCGCATTTGGCGAAAGCGAAAAATATGCCGCGCGCGTATTTGGTGCCGACCACTCCTGGTCCGTCGTCGTCGGCACTTCAGGGTCTAACCGCACCATCATGCAAGCCTGCATGACAGATAACGACGTGGTTGTTGTTGACCGTAACTGCCACAAATCCATCGAACAAGGTTTAATGCTGACTGGCGCGAAACCGGTATACATGGTGCCAAGCCGCAACCGCTACGGCATTATCGGGCCAATCTATCCGCAGGAAATGCAGCCTGAAACCTTGCAGAAGAAAATCAGCGAAAGCCCGCTGACCAAAGACAAAGTCGGGCAAAAACCCTCTTACTGCGTGGTAACCAACTGCACCTATGACGGCGTATGCTATAACGCCAAAGACGCGCAGGATCTGCTGGAAAAAACCGCCGATCGTCTGCACTTCGACGAAGCCTGGTACGGTTACGCACGTTTTAATCCGATCTATGCCGATCACTACGCGATGCGCGGTGAGCCGGGTGATCACAGCGGTCCTACCGTTTTCGCCACTCACTCCACTCATAAACTGCTGAATGCACTGTCGCAGGCGTCTTATATTCATGTACGTGAAGGCCGCGGCGCGATTAACTTCTCCCGCTTTAATCAGGCATACATGATGCATGCCACCACTTCCCCGCTATATGCCATCTGCGCGTCAAACGATGTGGCTGTATCAATGATGGACGGCAACAGCGGCCTGTCGCTGACTCAGGAAGTGATCGACGAAGCGGTCGATTTCCGCCAGGCAATGGCACGGTTGTATAAAGAGTTTGCTGACGAAGGTAGTTGGTTCTTTAAGCCGTGGAATAAAGAAGTGGTTACCGATCCGGAAACCGGCAAAACCTATGACTTTGCCGACGCACCGCACAAACTGCTGACCACCGTTCAGGACTGCTGGGTAATGCATCCGGGCGAAAGCTGGCACGGCTTCAAAGATATTCCGGATAACTGGAGTATGCTTGACCCGATTAAAGTCAGCATCCTCGCTCCGGGGATGGGTGAAGACGGTGAACTGGAAGAAACCGGTGTTCCGGCAGCACTGGTTACCGCATGGCTGGGTCGCCACGGCATTGTACCCACCCGTACCACCGACTTCCAGATTATGTTCCTGTTCTCAATGGGCGTAACCCGTGGGAAATGGGGAACGCTGGCTAACACCCTCTGTTCCTTCAAACGCCACTACGACGCTAACACCCCGCTGGCTCAGGTAATGCCGGAACTTGTTGAACAATATCCTGACACTTATGCGAACATGGGCATTCACGATCTGGGCGACAAAATGTTTGCCTGGCTGAAAGAAAACAATCCTGGCGCACGATTGAACGAAGCCTATTCCGGCCTGCCGGTGGCAGAAATCACTCCGCGCGAAGCATACAACGCAATTGTCGATAACAACGTTGAACTGGTATCCATTGAAAACCTGCCGGGACGTATTGCGGCGAACTCAGTCATCCCATATCCGCCCGGGATCCCAATGCTGCTTTCCGGTGAAAACTTTGGCGATAAAAACAGCCCACAAGTAAGCTATTTACGCTCACTGCAATCCTGGGATCATCATTTCCCTGGTTTTGAACACGAAACGGAAGGCACCGAAATTATTGACGGTATTTACCACGTAATGTGTGTGAAAGCGTAACCACTATTCCGCTGAAGGCGTAATTGTTTAAATAACATTACGCCGCCTGGCCTGAGGCCTTTTGAGTATGGCAACGTTTTCATAAAAATTGCTGCAAACAAAAATGTCATACTTTTTGCGCGGTCCCACCCCGCGCTTTTTTTGTTTGTTATTTACACTTCTTCACTCTGTAAAAATTTTTGTACATGAGAAATTACTATAAAAATTTATAATATTAGCAAAACACGTTATTTTTATGCATGTTTTGATTCGTCATACAATTATATAACCAGTCCCCGGTATCTCTATGTTGGCGAGATCCACTATTTTCTTTGCATTTCAGGAGTACATGTATGAGGATTTGCAGCAACCAACCTTGTATAGTTTTATTAACTGAAAAAGATGTCTGGCTAAGAGTGAATGGGAAAGAACCTATAAGTTTGAAAGCTAACCATATAACGTTATTAAGTTGTGAAAACAATATTATCGACGTCTCCTCTCTGAATAACACTTTGGTTGCGTATATTAGCCTCGACATCATCAAAGATTATCTCCGTTTTCTGAATAAAGATCTCTCGAAAATACCGGTCTGGCAGCGTAGCGCCACGCCTTTTATTTCCCTGTCATGCCTGACACCAGAGGTGTTTCGCGTCGCAGCGCAACACAGCATAATGCCCGCTGAAACAGAGTCGGAAAAGGAACGAACACGTGCATTATTATTCACTGTACTATCTCGTTTTCTCGACAGTAAAAAATTCCTTTCACTGCTAATGCATATGTTACGTAATTGTGTTAGCGACAGCGTTTATCAAATCATTGAAAGCGATATCCATAAAGACTGGAATCTTAGTATGGTAGCCAGTTGTTTATGCCTTAGCCCAAGTTTGTTAAAGAAAAAGCTGAAAAGCGAAAACACCAGTTATAGCCAAATAATAACCACCTGCCGGATGCGTTATGCCGTAAATGAATTAATGATGGATGGTAAAAATATCTCACAGGTGTCACAGTCCTGTGGCTACAACAGTACGTCTTACTTTATTTCTGTATTTAAAGATTTCTATGGCATGACCCCACTCCATTATGTTAGCCAGCATAGAGAACGTTCTATCGCCTGATTTATAACCTTAACGAAGAGATATATTAATAACAGCATCAGCGATAAGCCAGCCGACGATAATTCAACACGCGAATGCAGGCGTATGATATGACGTAATTTATTGTCACGAAGCTCGCCTTCGCAGGAGTTTTATTATGTCTTCGGATGCTGATGCTCACAAAGTGGGCTTAATCCCCGTCACCCTGATGGTGTCGGGGAATATTATGGGGTCAGGTGTTTTTCTGTTACCTGCAAATCTGGCCTCGACGGGGGGGATTGCTATATATGGTTGGCTGGTGACAATTATCGGTGCTTTGGCTTTATCGATGGTTTACGCCAAAATGTCGTTCCTCGATCCCAGCCCTGGCGGTTCATATGCCTACGCGCGCCGCTGTTTTGGTCCTTTCCTCGGGTATCAAACTAACGTTCTCTACTGGCTGGCCTGCTGGATCGGCAATATTGCTATGGTGGTCATTGGCGTCGGCTACCTGAGCTATTTCTTCCCGGTACTGAAAGATCCGTTGGTATTAACTATCACCTGTGTTGTGGTGCTGTGGATCTTCGTTCTGCTTAATATCGTCGGGCCGAAAATGATTACCCGCGTGCAGGCCATCGCCACTGTACTGGCGCTGATCCCCATCGTCGGGATTGCCGTATTCGGCTGGTTCTGGTTCCACGGAGAAACCTATATGGCGGCCTGGAACGTTAGCGGTCTGGGCACTTTCGGCGCAATTCAAAGCACCTTAAACGTAACGCTGTGGTCATTTATCGGGGTAGAAAGTGCTTCTGTTGCAGCGGGTGTAGTGAAAAACCCGAAACGCAACGTCCCTATTGCCACCATTGGTGGGGTACTGATTGCTGCCGTCTGCTATGTGCTCTCGACCACGGCAATTATGGGGATGATCCCGAATGCCGCACTGCGCGTTTCCGCCTCGCCATTCGGTGATGCTGCACGGATGGCGCTGGGTGATACCGCAGGAGCCATTGTCTCCTTCTGTGCGGCGGCTGGTTGCCTGGGTTCGCTCGGCGGCTGGACGTTACTGGCTGGACAAACGGCGAAAGCCGCTGCCGATGACGGTTTGTTCCCACCGATTTTTGCCCGCGTCAACAAAGCAGGCACACCGGTAGCCGGGTTGATTATCGTTGGTATCCTGATGACTATCTTCCAGTTCAGCAGCATCTCACCAAACGCAACCAAAGAGTTCGGTCTGGTCTCTTCCGTATCGGTTATCTTTACCCTGGTGCCTTATCTTTATACCTGTGCAGCTTTACTGCTTTTAGGCCACGGTCACTTTGGCAAAGCGCGTCCGGCGTATCTGGTCATCACAACTATCGCCTTCCTTTATTGCATCTGGGCGGTGGTTGGTTCTGGTGCACAAGAAGTCATGTGGTCATTTGTCACTCTGATGGTGATCACCGCTATGTACACGCTGAACTACAACCGGCTGCATAAAAACCCGTATCCTTTAGATCCACCCATTAGCAAAGATTAAGCCTCCTTAATCCAGCAAACATAAAAGCCAACCTTAAGAACTTAAGGTTGGCTTAACTTTGCTTTGCGAGCATATGCGCACTTTGTTCGATGGAAACACCGTGATGTTAAAGCGCCTTTTAAAAAGACCCTCTTTGAATTTACTCGCCTGGCTATTGCTGGCCTCTTTTTATATTGCTATCTGCCTGAACATTGCCTTTTTTAAACAGGTGTTACAGGCGTTACCGCTGGATTCGCTGCATAACGTGCTGGTTTTCTTGTCGATGCCAGTCGTCGCGTTCAGCGTGATTAATATTGTTCTGACACTAGGCTCTTTCTTATGGCTTAATCGACCACTAGCCTGTCTGTTTATTCTCGTTGGCGCATCTGCGCAATATTTCATCATGACTTATGGCATCGTCATCGACCGTTCGATGATTGCCAATATCATTGATACCACACCGGCGGAAAGTTATGCGTTGATGACGCCACGCATGTTACTAACGCTAGGGTTAAGCGGCGTACTTGCTGCGCTGATTGCCTGCTGGATAAAAATCAAACCTGCTGCCTCGCGCCTGCGCAGTGTTCTTTTCCGTGGAGCCAGTATCCTGATATCTGTACTGCTGATTGTGCTGGTTGCCGTGCTTTTTTATAAAGACTACGCCTCGCTGTTTCGCAACAACAAAGAGCTGGTGAAATCTTTAAGCCCCTCCAACAGCATTGTTGCCAGTTGGTCATGGTATTCCCACCAGCGACTGGCAAATCTGCCACTGGTACGCATTGGTGAGGACGCACACCGCAACCCGTTAATGCAAAAAGGAAACCGGAAAAACCTGACCATTTTGATCGTCGGGGAAACCTCGCGGGCGGAGAATTTCTCACTCAATGGCTACCCGCGTGAAACCAACCCGCGACTGGCGAAAGATAACGTGATCTATTTTCCTAATACTGCGTCTTGCGGCACAGCAACGGCTGTCTCCGTACCGTGCATGTTCTCAGATATGCCGCGCGAGCATTACAAAGAAGAGCTGGCACAACACCAGGAAGGCGTGCTGGATATCATTCAGCGGGCAGGCATCAACGTACTATGGAATGACAACGATGGCGGCTGCAAAGGCGCATGTGACCGCGTGCCTCATCAGAACGTCACTGCCCTGAACTTACCCGGTCAGTGCATCAACGGCGAATGCTATGACGAAGTGCTGTTCCACGGGCTGGAGGAGTACATCAATAATCTGCAAGGCGATGGGGTGATTGTCTTACACACCATCGGCAGCCACGGCCCGACCTATTACAACCGCTATCCACCGCAGTTCAGGAAATTTACTCCCACCTGCGACACCAACGAGATCCAGACCTGTTCCAAAGAGCAACTGGTCAATACTTACGACAATACGTTGCTCTACGTCGACTATATTGTTGATAAAGCGATTAATCTGCTGAAAGAACATCAGGATAAATTTACCACCAGCCTGATTTATCTTTCTGACCACGGTGAATCGTTAGGTGAAAATGGCATCTATCTACACGGCTTGCCTTATAGCATCGCCCCGGATAGCCAAAAGCAGGTTCCGATGCTGCTGTGGTTGTCGGAGGATTATCAAAAACGGTATCAGGTTGATCAAAGCTGCCTGCAAAAACAAGCACAAACGCAGCACTATTCACAGGACAATTTATTCTCAACCCTGTTGGGATTAACCGGCGTCGAGACGAAGTATTATCAAGCCGCGGATGATATTCTGCAGGCATGCAGGAGAACGACTGAATGAAAATTCTAATTGTTGAAGACGATACACTGTTATTGCAGGGATTGATTCTGGCGGCACAAACTGAAGGCTACGCGTGTGATGGCGTCACGACCGCGCGGATGGCGGAACAAAGCCTGGAAGCCGGTCATTACAGCCTGGTGGTGCTGGATTTAGGTTTACCCGACGAAGATGGACTGCATTTTCTCGCTCGTATCCGGCAGAAAAAATACACCCTGCCGGTACTGATCCTCACCGCCCGCGACACGCTTACCGACAAAATCGCCGGGCTGGATGTCGGTGCCGACGACTATCTGGTGAAGCCTTTCGCGCTGGAAGAGTTGCACGCCCGCATCCGCGCCCTGCTGCGACGCCATAATAATCAGGGCGAAAGCGAGCTGAAGGTTGGCAACCTGACGCTGAATATGGGTCGCCGTCAGGTATGGATGGGCGGTGAAGAGCTGATCCTGACACCAAAAGAATATGCCCTGCTGTCGCGCCTGATGCTCAAGGCGGGTAGTCCGGTGCATCGGGAAATTCTCTACAACGACATTTACAACTGGGACAACGAACCCTCAACGAATACCCTGGAAGTGCATATCCATAACTTGCGCGACAAAGTGGGCAAAGCCCGTATCCGCACCGTGCGCGGCTTTGGCTATATGCTGGTCGCTAATGAGGAAAACTAATTGAACCTGATGCGTTTTCTACGTCGACCAATATCGCTGCGTCAACGGCTGATATTGACCATTGGGGCAATTCTGCTGGTATTTGAGCTGATCAGCGTTTTCTGGCTATGGCATGAAAGCACCGAGCAGATTCAGCTATTTGAGCAGGCGCTGCGCGACAATCGCAACAACGATCGCCACATCATGCGTGAAATCCGTGAGGCGGTCGCCAGTCTGATTGTTCCTGGCGTGTTTATGGTCAGTCTGACGCTGTTTATCTGCTATCAGGCGGTACTTCGCATCACCCGCCCACTGGCGGAACTGCAAAAAGAGCTGGAAGCGCGTACCGCCGACAACCTGACACCTATTGCTATTCACAGTGCCACCCTCGAAATCGAAGCGGTAGTTTCTGCATTGAACGATCTGGTCAGTCGCCTGACCAGCACGCTGGATAACGAACGGCTGTTTACCGCTGACGTCGCTCACGAACTACGAACGCCGCTGGCAGGGGTACGTTTGCATCTGGAGTTAATGGCGAAAACGCACAACATTGACGTAGCGCCGTTAGTCGCGCGGCTCGATCAGATGATGGCCAGCGTCTCCCAGTTGTTACAACTGGCGCGCGCCGGACAGTCATTCTCTTCGGGTAATTACCAGCATGTAAAGTTGCTGGATGATGTGATCCTGCCCTCCTATGACGAACTCAGCACCATGCTCGACCAGCGTCAGCAAACCTTGCTGTTGCCAGAAAGCGCCGCCGACATCACTGTCCAGGGCGACGCCACTCTACTACGCATGTTGTTGCGTAACCTGGTAGAAAACGCCCATCGCTATAGTCCCGAAGGCAGCAACATTATGATTAAACTGCAAGAAGATGGCGGTGCGGTAATGGCAGTTGAAGATGAAGGGCCTGGTATTGATGAGAGTAAATGCGGAGAGTTGAGCAAAGCGTTTGTACGGATGGACAGCCGTTATGGCGGAATTGGTCTGGGATTAAGTATTGTCAGCCGCATCACGCAGTTGCATCACGGGCAGTTTTTCCTGCAAAACCGGGAAGAGACTTCCGGCACGCGCGCCTGGATACGGCTGAAGAAAGATCAATACGTGGCAAACCAAATATAAAGAAAGCTGCTTACTACCAGCACGCTAAACACGGTAGTTAAACTTTCATAAATACGGTTTTTCATTGCACTCTCCTCCATTGAACTGGAGGAGAGTATGCACGCCAGAGATTAAGTGAACCTTAAGAGTCGGGCCAGACCGATTGGGGGCCTGATAAGACGCGACAGCGTCGCATCAGGTAATCTATTTCAGGTTACTCATCAATTCGCGGATGTTGCTGTACCAGGCGAGTGCGTTTCGCCTGCAAATCGGCAATCTCGTGGTCAATATCTTCGATTTTTTGCTCGATATTATCGTAATGCTCAACGAGAATTTCCTTCGCTTCCTGCAAATCTGACGCCGCCGGTGTCGCGCCTTTCAACGGACGATTCGCCGTCTCTTTCATGGTCACGCCGGTAATCAAACCAATCACCGCCACTACCATCAGGTAATACGCTGGCATCATCAGATCCTGCGAACTTTCTACCAACCATGCCGCCAGCGTTGGCGTCAGACCGGCAATCAGCACCGAAATATTAAATGCCGCCGCCAGCGCGCTGTAACGGATATGCGTCGGGAACATCGCTGGCAGCGTTGAGGCCATAACGCCCGTAAAACAGTTGAGGATCACTGCCAGCATCAACAGTCCGGCAAAAATCAGACCGATGATATTACTGTTAATCAGAATAAACGCCGGGATCGCCAGTGCAAACAGCGCAACACTACCGAGGATCACAAACGGGCGACGGCCAAAACGGTCACTCAGCAGGCCCATTACCGGCTGCACAAACAACATCCCGATCATAATGGCGATAATAATCAGCACCCCGTGATCTTCGGAGTAATGCAGGTTATGCGACAAATAACTTGGCATATAGGTCAGCAGCATGTAGTAAGTCACGTTAGTGGCTATCACCAGACCAATACACGTCAACAGGCTGCGCCAGTGCTTCGTGGCAATCTCTTTAAACGAGATTTTCGGGCCATCCTGCAAACCTTCGCGGTCGCCCTGTTCCAGTTTCTCAACATGTTGCTGGAACGCTGGTGTCTCTTCTAAAGCATGACGTAGATAAAGTCCGATAATCCCTAACGGCAGAGCGATAAAGAACGGAATACGCCAGCCCCAGTCGAGGAAGTTCTCTTCACCGACGATGGTAGAAATTAACACCACCACACCCGCGCCCAGAACAAACCCGGCAATAGAACCGAAATCCAGCCAGCTACCCATAAAGCCACGTTTGCGGTCAGGAGAGTATTCCGCAACAAATATCGATGCTCCGGTATATTCGCCGCCGACCGAGAAACCTTGCGCCATCTTACAAATCAACAGCAGAACCGGTGCCCAAATACCAATCGAGGCATAGGACGGTATCAATCCAATACAGAATGTACTGATCGACATAATCACAATGGTGATAGCGAGGATCTTCTGGCGACCATATTTATCGCCCAACATACCAAAGAAGAGCCCGCCAAGCGGTCGAATCAGAAAGGGAACGGAGAAGGTGGCAAGTGCAGCAACCATCTGCACGCTGGGATCAGCCCCAGGGAAAAAGACTTTACCTAATGCGTAAGCAACAAAACCATAAACACCAAAATCAAACCATTCCATTGCATTACCCAGCGATGCTGCAGTAATGGCTTTTCGCAGTTTACCGTCATCAATAATAGTGACATCACGAAGGGTTATCGGTTTTACTTTTTTCCTTTTCAGCATAGCTTTCCTCGCAGAGTAAGCCCATTTCCGCACACGTCAGGCAAATCGACATGGCGCCCGCAAAAGGGGAGCGGGAATTGCAGGGTGCAATCTCTGTAACAAGCGTAGCGGGTTTATTTACACGTTCTGATTAAGAACTGTACAACCAAACCTGTTGACGCCTGAATTGGGCAGTTAATGACCTTTTTACCCTACCAGCGTTTAAATTTGTGATCAACTTCACACATGGATTTCGTTTAACACTCATTGGTGTAACCGATTATTTACACTTAATTTACAGTGAAGATTTCCTCTACCATCGCCCCCGCCAGACGCTGTGCTGAGCAGAGCCGTGGCATCCCCAGCGCGACAGTTTGCCAGCGTTGGGTTACTGACCAGCAAACGGGCTGTTTATCGGCATCGGACCACTTGCCCAGCCAGCTTAAAAAGTCAGCATAATCTCCGCCAGTCGGGGTAGTGGGAGAGGTAAACCACTGAGGGTAATAATGACGAGTAGTCGGTGCTGCGTTGATACTTTCGGCCAGATATTGCGTCGCTTTCACGCGCAAATCGTCAAGCAACAACACCGCCGCTTGCGGGCTTCCCAGACGGCAGGCATCACCAAACGCCCCCCAGCGCAACTCTTCCAGAACAATGAAACAACGCCCAGGCAACGACCAGGCGTTATACGCACCAGCACGCCAGCGGGTAAAAACTTGCGCGCTCTGCTCGCCCGCCTGCACCAGTAATCCTCGTTGCATTAACGCTTTTTCCTTCCAGCAACAACGGCTGGAAAACCACTCATACAACGCGGCAATTTGCTGCGGAAGTTTCGGAAAAGCAGATTGTGGGCGGTGATCCATTTTTTGCAATAGTGCCAGATGTTGCGCGACCTGCGTCAGCGCCAGATGAGCGGGATCAAGCATCGCCGCCAGTTTTTCCACCAATGTCAGGCGCAGGCTAAGCGGCGCATTTAACATTCCTGCGTTCGCCCACATCTGAAGCTGTGTGCGAGCAAGGATCTCCAGCATCAGCCGTTCGCGAAACTGCTGCTGATGGGCTTGTGGATAGCGGGCGTCATTGCCCTGCGCCAGATCCACTAAAAAGCGGGGATAAACCGACTCCAGCACGCGACCGGGGCCGTCCAGTAACGTCTTAGTCAATATCGTTCTGCCGTGAAAAGTGTTTGAATATCATCGCGTAACAACTGAGAGTCCGTATAAATCCAGCCGTGAGTCATCACAGTCTGCTGCAATTGCTGCTGCATCATCTTAACTACAGATTCATTTTGTTGACGCAGAGCCAGGCTTTCGCGTAAACGCGTCTGTAATTCCGTCAAGCATAAAGCGAAATCAGCAAAAAAAGTGCTCATGTCTGCCGTGACAGAATCATCGACCTGAACCGCCAAAGCTTTAGCCATTTGTTGGCAATAAAGGTCGACTTCCGCGGTTAACATTCGTTGTAGCGCGCTGTAATCAATAGCCTCCGGCGGAGATTTCTCACTACTCCGCCCCCAGTCGGGCTGATTCAGCCAGCGCGAGAAAGTCTCACGCACAATGCCAAAACGGGTGATCTGCTCATCCGTTTTTTCCTGGCGAGATATTGCATTGCTGAACAACTGACGAGTATTGAAGTGGGGAGCTGCGCTGTGAAAAGCAGGAAAATGAAATCCAGGACGAAACCCGGACTCACTCAATTCCGTTTTAACCCGTTGCTCAATGGGACGAATAATATCGGTTAACACCCGGCAAAGGGTTGATTCCAGTTCAGTAAAACGCAGCGTGAAGTCACGGCTGATTTTGGTTTGTGCCGTCTGTAACAACGTCTCGCAGCGGGTGCGGATCTCACTTAACGGCCACGAATCATGTTGAAACAGCGCAGCTAACCGGGCATTCACCTCATTTTGCTGCTGACACAGAAAGTCGGTGGCTGACGTCAGGGCCACCTTGATTTCATGTTTAATCTCGCCACTCACCTGCACCTGATTGAGCTGCAATAGCTGCATATTTTCTTCAACCTGGCGGATATTTTGCCGCAATTGTTCGCAGGCGACGTTCAGCCCGTGTGCGCGAAAATCCAGATATTCCCGCGCCTGCAGGGCGTAATTCAACAACTTATGCGATGCAGATCGCAGAGCATATAACGACGCGTTAGCGTAGGCGGCATGGAGTAACGCCTGAACCGGTTGGGCGAATAGCGAATCGTCCCACAGTTGATCGGCAGCATGACGAATATGGTCGATATCCGCCAGATCGGCGTTACACCAGCGCCTGCCCAGCGCCGCATGGGCAAAATCCTCCACCCAGCGTTGTTGCTCCGGTGCTGGTAATTTACCGTTGTTGACTAACTCATGGCGTGCCCGATTCGCCAGATAGCCCCACATCGACGACACCGGAAATATCTGCCCAGGCGTAACGCAACCTTTCATCAGCGTCCCGGAAATCAGCGCCCTCACCTGTTCGGCATCGTCACTGTTCCGATCCTGCTGATCGAACTTATTGACCAGTACATACAGCGGTACTGATTTCCCCACCGCTAAAACCGCCTCACGAACCTCCTCATCGGAGATTGACTTCAGTTGCGTATAATCCAGTACCGCCAGCACTGCGGAGGCGCGCGCCAGTTGCTCGTTAAGCATTTCTTGCAGATGCGGTTGCCCGGCTTCATTTGGCCCGGGAGTATCCAGTAACGTTAACTGCCCGGGATAACTCTCCAGCCCCGCCAGATGGACAAACTCCACTTCAATCACTGGAATATGCTCAATGGCGGCATAAGCAGAAAAGGGAAAATCGACGTCCAGCGCCTTCGCCAGACGCACCAAATCATTCAAACTTTTCAGGCAATGAAAAATAGGCTGGGCACCAAGATAATATTTTTCGAAAGCGATGCCATTTTCGATCCGCTGCATAAGTGCGCGCATATCTTTATCTATTTCCAGCAGATCGGTCAGATGTTTAATATCGAAATCACGCAAGCGCTGTTGTAATTGTTGGATTAAACGGTCGATTGGCGCGACATGCGAAAAATGCAACACCGGTTCTTTTTGCCCCGGAGCATGGCGAATAAGCGTCGGTAGCGCAGTCATAGGACGGTTGCGATTAGGAAGAACTTCAGTGCCAACAATAGCGTTAATGGTGGTTGATTTCCCTGCTTTCATGGTGCCAACAATCGCCAGCACCATTTCCAGACGGGAGATTTTACGCAGCTCATTACTCAACATGGCATGACGCTCGTCGATATTATGCTGCCCCCAGGGCAAAGTCAGTGGTGGTGTATCTTCTCCGGGTACAGAGAGAGGCATTTTTTCCAGTAACTGCAACTGTTGTCGGGAAAGCTGTAACAGGCGTTCAGCCTCCTGACTTAACTCATATATTGTCTGTGTGTACATGGAAAATTCTTCCTTAAAGCAAATTTTATTACTTTTATTTAGCCAGATTGTTTTTTAGTTCTACTTTCGGATTTTATAATTACAGCAGTAAATAACTCTTATAATTAATATAGTATTTTTATCCGAATGAATAAGCCTCTTCCGATACATTTAAAATGTCAGAAAGATAGAAATAATAATTGAATTAAAAAAAGAACAAGAAGAGAGTTAACCTTAACTTAAATAATAAATGGAGGCAAAAAGATTATTTTCTTTTTGCGTTGTCTTTCAAATGAAAACGTTTGTCGTCTAAAATCAGCAGTACCCCCGACAAACTCAGGGATTTTGTGTATAATTGCGGCCTTTTTCGGCAATCTGCCGTTTTTTGGCGCTTTTGCCCTGCTGACTTTGAGGAAATCCACATGTCATTACCAAACTGCCCGAAATGCAACTCCGAATACACTTACGAAGATAACGGCATGTACATCTGCCCGGAATGCGCCTACGAATGGAACGACGCTGAACCTGCACAGGAAAGCGACGAGCTGATCGTTAAAGATGCTAACGGCAACCTGCTGGCTGACGGCGACAGCGTTACCATCATTAAAGACCTGAAGGTAAAAGGTAGCTCTTCGATGCTGAAGATCGGCACCAAAGTGAAAAACATCCGCCTGGTTGAAGGTGACCATAACATCGATTGCAAAATCGATGGTTTTGGCCCGATGAAACTGAAATCTGAGTTTGTGAAAAAGAACTGATTTCGATTGCCGGGTGCGAAGCATCCGGCAACGGTGCCAATGCCTGATGCGACGCTTGCACATCGTATCAGGCCGGGGAATTCCCGCGCTATCCGTAGGCCGGATAAGGCGTTTACACCGCATCCGGCAATGGTGCCAAATGCTATCCGTAGGCCGGATAAGGCGTTTACGCCGCATCCGGCAATGGTGCCAAATGCCTGATGCGACGCTTACCGCGTCTTATCAGGCCTACTCTTCATCTGTACAAAATTCAAACTACACTTAACTGACTTCTCTTCACTGAGGTCACCATCATGCCGTTAAGTCCCTACATCTCTTTTGCCGGTAACTGTGCCGACGCAATAGCCTATTATCAACGCACGTTGGACGCGGAACTGCTGTATAAAATCAGCTTCGGAGAAATGCCGAAACCCGCACAGGAAAGCGCCGAAGGCTGCCCATCAGGAATGCAATTCCCGGATACTGCCATCGCCCATGCTAACGTGCGCATTGCCGGTAGCGATATCATGATGAGCGATGCCATACCGTCAGGAAAAGCCAGCTACTCCGGCTTTACGCTGGTGCTCGATTCGCAACAGGTCGAAGAAGGGAAACGCTGGTTTGACAACCTTGCCGCCAATGGAAAAATCGAAATGGACTGGCAGGAAACCTTCTGGGCGCATGGCTTCGGCAAAGTCACCGATAAATATGGAGTGCCGTGGATGATTAATGTTGTTAAACAACAGCCCACAAAATAAGCCCCACCGGGAGGCTCGTCCTCCCGCGATGTGAACAGACGTTCTTGTCACAAGTGACTTTGTTATACACAGAGTCGAGGAGTGAGTTACGCTTCTGAAGGCGATCGTTGCGGATAAACTGGAACCGGGGTTAACCAGCAATCAGGCAAAAACGATCCGACTAACGCCCATACTCATCTTCCATTCTCCGTTCTTCATCTTCCAGTTGCCGACGCTCCTGATCAAGCTGGCGCTGGCGATCATCCAGTTGCCTGCGGCGATCTTCAAACTGGCGGTGGCGATCATCATATTGTCTGCGACGATCGTCGCTCACTTCACGCTGCCAACCGTCCTCACGCGAATCTTCATAATCGCGTCCACGGTCAGGATTATAAGCGTCGTTAATCGCCTGCTGAATATTGCCAATGGTGTCATCGATAATATCGGCATGAGCCGGAACAGCGGTCAGCGTGAGCAGGGTAAATAAAAATAACAGCGGATAGCGTTTCATTAACTAACCTCAGAAAGAGACTCTATCCACATTAGTCATTACTCATCCATGCAAACAGTGGATGAATCTCAATTCCTCCGCTGCTCTATTGCCATAATCGCCTCCACACGCTGTTGATGACGACCGCCTTCGTACTGCGCCCCCAGCCATGCATCCACAATCATTTTCGCCAGTTCGAGGCCAACCACTCGTGAACCAAAAGCCAGCACGTTGGTGTCGTTATGTTGCCGCGAGAGTTGCGCGGAATAAGGTTCGCTACAGACGACCGCACGAACTCCGGCAAACTTGTTCGCCGCTATCGAAATGCCGACACCTGTACCACAAATCAAAATCCCGCTATGCTAACGATATTACCGTTAATATATATAATTAAAGAATAAACCGTTTCGTATTATTTATAGAAAAAATAAAACTATCGCTGTCTTCCTTCTTCAGCACTAATGCCTAATAAAATAGCGTGTTCTGCTCACACTTACCCTTATTAAAGTCGAAGCTTCCCAATTATGATAACGCCAGTTTCAAATGACGTATTTTGTATGGGTCATATATTTACAACACAAATGATAAATGGAGATTTATATGAATAACTCACGGTTATTCCGTTTGAGCAGGATTGTTATTGCATTAACCGCCGCCAGCGGCATGATGGTAAATACCGCTTACGCGAAAGAAGAAGCTCAGGCTGCCAGCCAATATACTCAGCAAATTAACCAGAACTACGCCAAATCATTGCCGTTTAGCGATCGTCAGGATTTTGACGATGCCCAGCGTGGATTTATCGCCCCGCTACTGGATGAAGGTATTCTGCGTGATGCTAACGGAAAAGTTTATTATCGGGCAGATGATTACAAATTTGATATTAATGCCGCCGCACCGGAAACCGTAAATCCCAGTCTGTGGCGTCAGTCGCAGATCAACGGCATTTCTGGCCTGTTTAAAGTCACCGATAAAATGTATCAAGTGCGCGGTCAGGACATCTCTAACATTACGTTCGTTGAAGGCGAGAAAGGGATTATTGTTATCGACCCACTGGTGACGCCGCCAGCCGCGAAAGCCGCACTTGACCTTTACTTCCAGCATCGTCCGCAAAAACCAATTGTTGCCGTTATCTACACCCACAGCCACGCCGACCATTATGGCGGAGTGAAAGGCATTATCACTGAAGCTGATGTTAAATCAGGGAAAGTTCAGGTAATCGCTCCGGCAGGCTTTATGGACGAAGCTATCAGCGAAAACGTGCTGGCGGGTAACATCATGAGCCGCCGAGCCCTTTACTCTTACGGCCTGTTACTGCCGCACAACGCACAGGGCAACGTGGGTAATGGCCTCGGTGTCACGCTGGCGACCGGCGACCCGAGCATTATTGCGCCAACCAAAACAATTGTCAGAACTGGCGAGAAGATGATTATCGATGGTCTGGAGTTTGACTTCCTGATGACCCCAGGCAGCGAAGCACCCGCGGAAATGCATTTCTATATTCCGGCCCTGAAAGCGCTGTGCACCGCCGAGAACGCCACTCACACCCTGCACAACTTCTACACCCTGCGCGGCGCGAAAACCCGCGACACCAGCAAGTGGACCGAGTACCTGAACGAAACGCTGGATATGTGGGGTAACGAAGCGGAAGTACTGTTTATGCCACACACCTGGCCAGTCTGGGGCAATAAGCATATCAATGATTATATTGGTAAATATCGCGATACCATCAAGTACATTCACGATCAGACCCTGCACCTGGCAAACCAGGGCTACACCATGAATGAAATCGGAGACATGATTAAGTTGCCGCCAGCACTTGCCAACAACTGGGCCAGCCGCGGCTACTATGGCTCTGTTAGCCATAACGCCCGCGCGGTGTATAACTTCTATCTTGGCTACTACGATGGCAATCCGGCTAACCTGCATCCATATGGTCAGGTGGAGATGGGCAAGCGTTATGTACAGGCGCTGGGCGGTTCCGCGCGCGTGATCAACCTGGCACAGGAAGCGAATAAGCAAGGGGATTACCGCTGGTCGGCAGAATTACTGAAACAGGTGATTGCCGCCAATCCGGGTGACCAGGTAGCGAAAAATCTGCAAGCCAAAAACTTTGAACAGCTTGGTTATCAGGCCGAGTCCGCCACCTGGCGCGGTTTCTACCTGACTGGTGCGAAAGAGCTGCGCGAAGGAGTACATAAGTTCAGCCACGGCACCACCGGTTCCCCGGACACCATTCGCGGGATGTCAGTCGAAATGCTGTTCGACTTAATGTCCGTGCGCCTCGATAGCGAAAAAGCCGCTGGCAAAAATATCAGCCTGAACTTCAATATGAGTAACGGCGATAACCTCAACCTGACGCTGAACGATAGCGTGCTTAACTACCGTAAAACGCTGCAGCCTGAAGCCAACGCCGCTTTCTACATCAGCCGTGAAGATCTGCACGCGGTGCTGACCGGACAGGCGAAAATGGCAGAGCTGGTAAAAGCGAAGAAAGCCAAAATTATTGGCAATGGTGCGAAACTGGAAGAAATTATTGCCTGTCTGGATAATTTTGATTTGTGGGTGAATATCGTTACCCCAAATTAATTCCACTCACTTTCGGGGGCAATTAAGCTCCCGAAAGCATTTATATCAAAAATATAAATCATTAACTAATACATAAAATAAATAAGTTATGAATGCGGTGGCTGAATAAAGCTATTTTTATTCCACAAGAAAATAGCCATACTGACGCCTTCAATGGATATTGACATTCACTACAGATATTGTTCGCAGCAGACAGGATGTATTTATTATGCCAACAGTTCTCTCTCGCATGGTGATGCAACTCAAAAAAGCAACCTGGATAATTCCCGTCTTCATGGTTTCGGGATGCTCATTATCTCCGGCGATCCCGGTAATCGGCGCTTATTATCCCGGCTGGTTTTTCTGCGTTATTGCCAGCCTTATTGTGACTCTCATCACAAGGCGAATTATTCAGCGGGCAAATATCAATCTGGCATTTGTCGGAATTATTTATACCGCCCTTTTTGCTCTCTACGCCATGCTGTTCTGGCTGGCATTTTTCTAATCTATTTTGAGATGCGCTCATGGAAAGTACGCCGAAAAAAGCTCCTCGCAGTAAATTCCCTGCCCTGCTGGTGGTTGCGCTGGCACTGGTTGCCGCTGTTTTTGTTATCTGGCGCGTCGACAGTGCGCCATCAACTAACGACGCTTACGCGTCAGCCGATACCATTGATGTAGTACCGGAAGTCAGCGGTCGCATTGTAGAACTGGCAGTCACCGACAACCAGGCAGTTAAACAAGGTGATTTACTGTTTCGCATCGACCCGCGCCCGTACGAAGCTAATCTGGCGAAAGCCGAAGCTTCCCTCGCCGCGCTGGATAAGCAAATTATGCTCACTCAGCGTAGCGTTAATGCCCAACAGTTCGGTGCTGACTCGGTTAACGCCACGGTAGAAAAAGCTCGCGCCGCTGCCAAACAGGCCAACGATACATTACGCCGTACCGAGCCGCTACTGAAGGAAGGTTTTGTCTCTGCGGAAGATGTAGACCGCGCGAGAACCGCACAGCGTGCGGCAGAAGCCGATCTTAATGCTGTATTGTTGCAGGCACAGTCAGCCGCCAGCGCCGTTAGCGGCGTCGATGCACTGGTCGCGCAACGCGCGGCGATCGAAGCGGATATTGCCCTAACCAAACTGCATCTGGAAATGGCCACCGTTCGCGCACCGTTCGATGGTCGGGTGATTTCCCTCAAAACCTCGGTTGGGCAATTTGCCTCCGCGATGCATCCTATTTTCACGCTAATCGACACCCGTCACTGGTACGTGATCGCCAACTTCCGCGAAACCGATCTGAAAAACATTCATGCCGGTACGCCTGCGACAATTCGCCTGATGAGCGACAGCGGCAAAATCTTCGAAGGTAAAGTGGATTCCATTGGCTACGGTGTGTTGCCGGATGACGGTGGTCTGGTGCTTGGCGGTCTGCCGAAAGTGTCTCGTTCTATTAACTGGGTCCGCGTTGCCCAGCGTTTTCCGGTCAAAATCATGGTCGATAAACCTGACCCGGAAATGTTCCGTATCGGCGCATCGGCAGTCGCTAATCTTGAGCCGCAATAATGAGCGCCCTCAACTCCCTGCCATTACCGGTGGTCAGGCTGCTGGCGTTCTTTCATGAAGAGCTAAGCGAGCAACGGCCAGGTCGCGTGCCGCAGACCGTGCAGCTCTGGGTAGGCTGCCTGTTGGTAGTGCTAATCTCGATGACCTTCGAGATCCCCTTCGTGGCGTTATCACTGGCAGTGCTGTTTTACGGTATTCAGTCGAACGCGTTTTACACCAAATTTGTGGCGTTCCTGTTTGTGGTCGCCACAGTGCTGGAGATCGGCAGCCTGTTTTTGATCTACAAATGGTCTTACAGCGAACCGTTGATCAGACTGATCATCGCCGGGCCGATCCTGATGGGCTGTATGTTTTTGATGCGCACCCATCGGCTGGGGCTGGTCTTTTTTGCCGTCGCTATCGTCGCCATTTACGGGCAAACCTTCCCCGCCATGCTCGATTATCCGGAAGTCGTCGTGCGCTTAACGCTGTGGTGTATTGTTGTCGGCCTCTACCCGACGTTATTGATGACGTTAATCGGCGTGTTGTGGTTTCCCAGCCGCGCCATCACGCAAATGCATCAGGCACTTAATGACCGACTTGATGAAGCGGTAAGCCACATGACAGAAAGCCTCACGCCACTACCTGAAACGCGGATTGAAAGAGAGGCGCTGGCGCTGCAAAAACTCAGTGTCTTTTGCCTCGCGGATGACGCCGACTGGCGAACCCATAGCGCATGGTGGCAAAGCTGCGTGGCAACGGTAACCTACATTTACTCGACGCTGAATCGCTACGATCCCACCGCGTTTGCTGACTCGCTGGCAATCATTGAGTTCCGGCAAAAACTAGCCCTGGAAATCAACAAACTGCAACATGCTATTGCACAAGGTCAATGCTGGAAAAGCAACTGGCGGTTAAGTGAAGAGGAAGCAATGGCGGCGCGGGAATGTAACCTGGAGAATATCTGCCAGACGCTGTTACAGCTTGGTCAGATGGACCCGCATACGCCGCCGACACCCGCCGCCAAACCACCTTCATTTGTACCCGATGCCTTTACCAATCCGGACTATATGCGCTATGCAGTGAAAACGCTGCAGGCCTGTTTAATCTGTTACACCTTCTATAGCGGCGTGGACTGGGAAGGCATTCACACCTGTATGTTGACCTGCGTGATCGTCGCTAACCCAAATGTTGGTTCATCGTACCAGAAGATGGCGTTGCGTTTTGGCGGGGCTTTTTGTGGGGCAATTCTGGCGCTGCTAATGACCATTTTAGTCATCCCCTGGCTGGACAATATTGTCGAATTGCTGTTTGTGCTGGCACCGATTTTCCTGTTGGGGGCGTGGGTTGCCACCAGCTCTGAACGTTCTTCTTATATCGGAACGCAGATGGTGGTGACCTTCGCGCTCGCCACACTCGAAAACGTTTTTGGTCCGGTGTATGACCTGGTGGAAATACGCGATCGCGCCATCGGTATTCTTATCGGCACTGCGGTATCGGCAGTGATTTACACCTTTGTCTGGCCTGAAAGCGAAGCGCGCACACTACCGCAAAAACTGGCTGGCGCGCTGGGTATGTTAAGCAAACTGATGCGTATTCCTCGCCAGCAGGAAGCTACAACGCTGCGTACCTATATACAAATTCGTATTGGTCTGCATGCAGCGATTAATGCCTGTGAAGAGATGTGTCAACGTGTGGCGCTGGAGCGTCAACTAGATAGCTCAGAGCGTGCTTTGTTGGTTGAACGTTCGCAAACAGTGATTCGCCAGAGCCGTGACCTTCTTCACGCCTGGGACGCTACCTGGAACTCGGCGCAGGCACTGGATCACGCGCTCCAGCCGGACAGGGCAAGCCAGTTTGCTGAGGCGCTGGAGAAATACTCCACAGGTCTGGCAACCACAATCAGCCATTCGCCAGTGATAGCGCTTGAAGAGACACCTGCCTCGCAGGCCATCCTGCCCACCTTATTAAAACAGGAGCAACACGTCTGTCAGCTCATCGCCCACTTGCCAGACTGGACTGCCCCGGCATTAACGCCCGCCACGGAACAGGCACAAGGAGCCACTCAATGATCAATCGTCAACTTTCACGCTTGTTGTTGTGCAGCATTCTCGGCAGCGCGACGCTGATTTCCGGTTGTGCGTTGGTGCGTAAGGATTCAGCCCCTCATCAACAACTTGAACCAGAGCAAATCAAACTTGCCGATGATATCCATCTGGCCAGTTCCGGTTGGCCACAAGCACAGTGGTGGAAACAGTTTCATGATCCACAACTGGATGCGCTGATCCAACGGACGTTAAGCGGTTCGCACACCCTCGCTGAAGCGAAATTGCGGGAGGAAAAAACGCAGTCGCAAGCTGATTTGTTAGATGCCGGTTCACAATTACAGGTTGCGGCGTTAGGGATGCTTAACCGCCAGCGCGTTTCGGCAAACGGCTTTTTAAGCCCTTATGCGATGGATGCGCCCGCACTGGGAATGGACGGGCCGTACTATACCGAAGCTACAGTAGGTTTGTTTGCTGGACTGGATCTCGATTTGTGGGGTGTGCATCGCTCAGCGCTTGCTGCCGCCATTGGCGCGCATAACGCGGCTCTGGCAGAAACCGCAGCGGTGGAGTTATCGCTGACCACTGGCGTGGCGCAGCTTTATTACAGTATGCAGGCCAGCTACCAGATGCTCGATCTGTTAGAACAAACCCGCAGTGTGATTGATTACGCGGTGAGAGCGCACCAGAGTAAAGTGACGCATGGTCTGGAAGCGCAAGTGCCTTTCCACGGCGCGCGGGCACAGATTCTGGCGGTCGATAAACAAATTGCTGCCGTCAAAGGGCAAATCACCGAAACGCGAGAATCCCTGCGCGCATTGATTGGCGCGGGAGCCAGCGATATGCCAGAGATCAAACCGGTGGCGTTACCGCAAGTACAGACTGGCATTCCGGCGACGCTCTCTTATGAGTTGCTCGCCAGACGTCCGGATCTGCAAGCCATGCGCTGGTATGTTCAGGCGTCATTAAATCAGGTGGATTCCGCACGGGCGCTGTTCTACCCGAGCTTTGATATCAAAGCGTTTTTCGGACTGGATTCCATTCACCTGGACACCTTGTTCAAAAAAACCAGCCGCCAGTTCAACTTCATACCAGGTCTGAAATTGCCGCTGTTTGACGGTGGACGCCTGAATGCCAATCTCGAAGGCACGCGCGCCGCCAGCAACATAATGATTGAACGTTACAACCAGTCAGTACTGAACGCGGTGCGCGACGTTGCAGTCAATGGCACGCGTTTGCAAACGCTGAATGAAGAACGGGAGATGCAGGCAGAACGCGTAGAAGCAACTCGCTTCACCCAGCGCGCCGCCGACGCCGCCTACAGACGTGGATTAACCAGCCGCTTACAGGCAACCGAAGCCCAGTTGCCGGTACTTGCCGAAGAAATGTCCTTACTCATGCTGGATAGTCGCCGCGTGATTCAAAGTATTCAGTTGATGAAATCGCTGGGCGGCGGGTATCAGACTGCCCCGATCGTTGAGAAGAAATAAAACAGACGTCGCGTGATGGCTGTCACGCGGCATATCGTTTCGTCACGTCAAAACTGACGACAGCCTGTTTTTCGTCAGAGTTTTGAACAAAAAGCGCCCGTAATATCAGGGAATGTCCCCAAATAAAAGGTGGCATAAAAGATGCATACTGTAGTCGAGAGCGCGTATGCGTGATTTGATTAACTGGAGCGAGACCGATGAAAAAAGTCGTCACGGTTTGCCCATATTGCGCATCAGGTTGCAAAATCAACCTGGTCGTCGATAACGGCAAAATCGTCCGGGCGGAGGCAGCGCAGGGGAAAACCAACCAGGGTACTCTGTGTCTGAAGGGTTATTATGGCTGGGATTTCATTAACGATACCCAGATCCTGACCCCGCGCCTGAAAACCCCCATGATCCGTCGCCAGCGTGGCGGCAAACTCGAACCTGTTTCCTGGGATGAGGCACTGAATTACGTTGCCGAGCGCCTGAGCGCCATCAAAGAGAAGTACGGTCCGGATGCCATCCAGACGACCGGCTCCTCGCGCGGTACGGGTAACGAAACCAACTATGTAATGCAAAAATTTGCGCGCGCCGTTATTGGTACTAATAACGTTGACTGCTGCGCTCGCGTCTGACACGGCCCATCGGTTGCAGGTCTGCACCAATCGGTCGGTAACGGCGCAATGAGCAATGCCATTAACGAAATTGATAATACCGATTTAGTGTTCGTCTTTGGGTATAACCCAGCGGATTCCCACCCGATCGTAGCGAATCACGTGATTAACGCTAAACGTAACGGGGCGAAAATTATCGTCTGCGATCCGCGCAAAATTGAAACTGCGCGCATTGCTGACATGCACATCGCACTGAAAAACGGCTCGAACATCGCGCTGTTAAATGCGATGGGCCATGTCATTATTGAAGAAAATCTGTACGACAAAGCGTTCGTCGCTTCCCGTACGGAAGGCTTTGAAGAGTATCGTAAAATCGTTGAAGGCTACACGCCGGAGTCGGTTGAAGATATCACCGGCGTTAGCGCCAGTGAGATTCGTCAGGCGGCACGTATGTATGCCCAGGCGGAAAGCGCATCCATTCTGTGGGGCATGGGTGTTACCCAGTTCTATCAGGGCGTGGAAACCGTGCGTTCTCTGACCAGCCTCGCGATGCTGACCGGTAACCTCGGTAAGCCGCATGCGGGCGTTAACCCGGTTCGTGGTCAGAACAACGTGCAGGGCGCCTGTGATATGGGCGCGCTGCCGGATACGTATCCGGGATACCAGTACGTGAAAGATCCGGCTAACCGCGAGAAATTCGCCAAAGCCTGGGGCGTGGAAAGCCTGCCTGCTCATACCGGCTATCGCATCAGCGAGCTGCCACACCGCGCAGCGCATGGCGAAGTGCGTGCGGCGTACATTATGGGCGAAGATCCGCTGCAAACGGATGCGGAACTGTCGGCAGTACGTAAAGCCTTTGAAGATCTGGAACTGGTCATCGTTCAGGACATCTTTATGACCAAAACCGCGTCCGCGGCGGATGTCATTTTACCGTCAACCTCGTGGGGCGAGCATGAAGGTGTCTATACTGCGGCTGACCGTGGCTTCCAGCGTTTCTTCAAGGCGGTTGAACCGAAGTGGGATCTGAAAACGGACTGGCAGATTATCAGTGAAATCGCCACACGTATGGGTTATCCGATGCACTACAACAATACCCAGGAGATCTGGGACGAGTTGCGTCATCTGTGCCCGGATTTCTACGGTGCGACTTATGAGAAAATGGGCGAACTGGGCTTCATTCAGTGGCCTTGCCGCGATACTTCAGATGCCGATCAGGGGACTTCTTATCTGTTTAAAGAGAAGTTTGATACCCCGAACGGCCTGGCGCAGTTCTTCACCTGCGACTGGGTAGCGCCAATCGACAAACTCACCGACGAGTATCCAATGGTACTGTCAACGGTGCGTGAAGTTGGGCACTACTCCTGTCGTTCGATGACCGGTAACTGTGCGGCACTGGCAGCTCTGGCTGATGAACCTGGCTACGCACAAATCAATACCGAAGACGCAAAACGTCTGGGTATTGAAGATGAGGCACTAGTT
Source organism: Escherichia sp. MOD1-EC6098 (assembly GCF_002965865.1). Taxonomy (NCBI): domain Bacteria; kingdom Pseudomonadati; phylum Pseudomonadota; class Gammaproteobacteria; order Enterobacterales; family Enterobacteriaceae; genus Escherichia; species Escherichia sp. MOD1-EC6098. The sequence goes on along the minus strand of NZ_PTSN01000011.1, from coordinate 88,416 downwards.
TGGGTGCACTCGCGTAAAGGCAAAATTATCACCCGCGCGCAGGTCAGCGATCGTCCGAACAAAGGGGCGATTTACATGACCTACCAGTGGTGGATTGGTGCCTGTAACGAGCTGGTTACCGAAAACTTAAGCCCGATTACCAAAACGCCGGAGTACAAATACTGCGCCGTGCGCGTCGAGCCGATTTCCGATCAGCGCGCCGCCGAGCAGTACGTGATTGACGAGTACAACAAGTTGAAAACTCGCCTGCGCGAAGCGGCGCTGGCGTAATACCGCTTTAACTCACGTTAAAGGCGACGGTATTACCCAACGCCTTTGTATCAATCCGGGAACGCTCATCCGTTTCCGGATTTTTTATACATACCCGCGCAGTCAGACCAGTCCATCCTGGTTATCAGCGACATCCTCTCCGTTGTTATTCTCATCCAATCACAAGTGCAAATGAGAATTATCTTTACTCAATTCTCATCGCGGCCTAACGTAATAATACTTTACATTTGATGATTAAAATTTCGGCAAGGTGAGAAATCATCGACCGTCTAACATGCTCTATTAAAGGGATATTTTGGCGCAATTTATGCAGTAATGCCCCGTCAGATAGCGTATTGATAACCTCAAAGTAACTTCAGGGATTGGGAAGCATATGATTAAAAAACTATTATCTTTACTGGTATTAAGCGCAATTTCCGCCACCGCCTTTGCCGCGACACCGCCGAATACGTTGGTTGTTGCCCAGGGACTGGATGATATTGTGAGTCTGGATCCGGCAGAAGCTAATGAACTCTCCAGTATTCAGACTGTACCAAGCCTGTATCAACGCGTTGTGCAGCCGGATCGTAACGATCCCGCGAAAATCACTCCGATTCTGGCCGAAAGCTGGCAGGCTGATCCTGTAGCAAAAACGCTGACCATAAAACTCAAAAGCGATGCGAAATTTGCCTCCGGTAATCCGGTGCGCCCGGAAGATGTGATTTACTCTTATGTCCGTGCCGTCACGCTGAATAAGTCCGGTGCGTTTATTCTCAATGTACTGGGCTGGCAACCGGAAAATATCGCCAGCCAGTTGAAGAAAATCGACGACCATACTGTCCAGGTACAGTGGAGTGCTGACGTCAGTCCGGCGCTGGCGCTGAATATTCTCTCTACGCCAATTGCCTCAATTGTTGACGAGAAGTTGGTTGCGCCAAACGCCAAAAATAACGACTTTGGTAATGAATGGCTGAAGATGCATTCCGCTGGCAGCGGCGCGTTTAAAATGCGTACCTACCAACCGCATCAGGCCATCGTGATGGAAGCCAACGCCAGTTCACCGACCGGCGCACCGAAGCTGAAAAGCGTCATCATCAAAAATGTTCCCGATCCTGCAACGCGTCGCCTGCTGATCCAACAAGGCGATGCTGATATGGCTCGCGATCTGGGGGCAGACCAAATTGATGCATTACAGGGTAAACCTGGCGTCAAAGTGATGAGTATTGCCTCCGCTGAGCAGAACTATCTGGCCTTTAATACCGGCAACAAGGATAACCCGCTGATGAGTAATCCTGCGTTCTGGGAAGCTGCTCGCTGGTTGGTCGATTACGACGGCATCACCCAAAATCTGCTGAAAGGACAATACTTTACCCATCAAAGTTTCCTGCCAGTAGGTTTCCCCGGAGCACTGGAAGAGACACCGTTCACCTTTAATCCTGCCAAAGCAAAAGAGATCCTCGCTAAAGCTGGAATCAAAGACCCGCACTTCACGCTTGATGTCGAAAATAAACCGCCATTTATTACCATCGCGCAGTCAATTCAGGCCAGCTTTGCTCAGGGTGGTGTAAAAGTGGATTTGCTGCCAGCCGCGGGGAGCCAGGTTTACTCACGGGTTCGCGCCCATCAGCATCAGGGGGCCATTCGTATGTGGTTGCCTGATTATTTTGACGCACATTCCAACGCCAGCTCTTTCGCCTATAACGATGGCAAATCCAGCACCGTTGCCGGGTTAAATAGCTGGAAAATCCCGGAACTGAACAAAGAAACGCTGGCGGCAGTCGCTGAACCCGATAATGCTAAACGTCTTGATTTATATAAAAAAATGCAACAAGAACTGCAACGTAGTTCCCCGTATGTCTTTATTGATCAAGGCAAAACGCAAATTGTCATGCGTGATAATGTGCAGGGTTATCAACAAGGATTGAATGCCGATATGGTCTGGTTTGATCAGGTAACCAAATAATCCTGTACGCCACTCGCGCCCGACAACGTTATCGGGCGCGGTTACCAGGGCTGGTCCGCACTGCAGACCAGTCGCTGATTTTTCACTGTATGGAAAGATCATGTCTGCCGCTTTTTCCACTCACGCGAGATGGCGAGGCAAACGCCCTCTGCTCGCGCTCTTGCAGGGACTGTTTACCGTCTCTCTGACGTTGCTCGGCCTGCTGCTGATTACCTTTGCGCTTTCGGCCCTCTCACCGGTCGATCAGGTACTGCAAATCGTTGGCGATCACGCCAGCCAGTCCACCTATGATCAGGTGCGCCACCAGTTAGGGTTAGATCAACCGTTAGCCGTCCAGTTCTGGCATTACCTGGTGAATCTGGCTCACGGCGATCTCGGCATTGCCAGCGCTACCGGGCAACCGGTTCTCCAGGACTTGCTATCGGCGTTTCCGGCGACCCTGGAACTGGCGACGTTGGCGCTTATTGTCGGCTCCGTTGTCGGCGTTATTGCGGGTGTACTTTGCGCCCGTTATGTCGGTTCACCGCTGGATTTCGCCGTGCGGACACTGACTCTGCTGGGAAATTCCGTCCCCATTTTTTGGCTTGGTCTGCTGATGCTGGCACTGTTTTACGCCAGACTGCAATGGAGTGCCGGACCGGGCCGGCTGGATGATATTTATCAATTCACCATTGAACCCCGCAGCGGATTTGCGCTGATTGATACGTGGCTTTCTGGCGATCGCGAGGCGTTTACCAATGCCATCAACCATTTGATACTGCCGGTTTTATTACTGGCGTACTTCTCACTCGCCAGTATTACGCGCCTGACACGTTCCGCTTGTCTTGGCGAAATGAATAAAGAATATATTCTGCTGGCGCGCGCCAAAGGGGCCAGCGAGATGACAATTTTGCTACGTCATGTTTTGCCCAACATTCACGGCACCTTGCTCACCGTTATCGCTCTCGCCTATACATCGATGCTGGAAGGCGCGGTACTGACAGAAACTGTCTTTTCATGGCCGGGCATTGGGCGCTATCTCACCACGGCGCTGTTCGCGGGCGACACTACAGCAATCATGGGGGGAACATTGCTGATTGGCGTCTGCTTTGTGTTGATAAATAACCTCACCGACCTGCTGGTCCGGCTGACCGATCCGAGGTTGCGCTGATGCCGATGTTTCTCTTTTTACGCCGTTTGCGTCATTCACCCGCCGCGTTCTGCGGTTTGATAATTATCCTGTTATTGATGCTAATTGCGCTCTTCGCGCCGTGGCTGGCTCCTCACGATCCTAACTGGCAGGATGCGGCTGCACGGTTACAAGCGCCGGGTAGCCAGCACTGGCTCGGAACAGATAGTTACGGGCGAGATCTGCTTTCACGTTTAATCTACGGCAGCCGACCAGCGCTGGGTCTGGTGGCACTGGTGACCATCATTACACTCCCGGTCGGTCTGCTGATTGGCATTTTATCCGGATACTATGGCGGCTGGCTGGAACGCGTGCTGATGCGTTTTACTGACGTGGTGATGTCAATGCCGCGTTTGATTCTGGCCTTTGCTTTCGTTGCCATGCTGGGGCCGGGGCTGGTTAACGGCGCGCTGGCGCTGGCGTTAACCACCTGGCCCGCTTATGCGCGTCAGGCGCGCAGTGAGATCCAACGTCTACGACACAGTGATTATCTTGCTGCTGCAGAGATGATGGGCATCCGCGGCTGGCGTCTGCTTATTGGTCATATTTTGCCATTGTGCCTGCCATCGGCCATTGTCCGCCTGGCGCTGGATTTAGCAGGCATCATTCTGGCGGCTGCTGGCCTGGGTTTTCTTGGTCTTGGTGCTCGTCCGCCAATGGCGGAATGGGGAGCCATGATCGCTGATGGTATGCAGGTCATTTTCGATCAATGGTGGATTGCCGCCGCGCCCGGCGCAATTATCTTAATTGCCAGCCTGGCCTTTAATCTACTGGGCGATGGCTTGCGCGATGTTCTGGAGCCACAACATGACTGATCCGCGCCTTAGTATCAACAATCTCTGTGTCGACTATCCGGGTTCCCGGGTCGTTAACAATATCAGTTTTACATTAGGCAATGAGCGTCTGGCGCTGGTCGGTGAGTCAGGTTCGGGTAAGTCCATGACCGCCCGCGCCCTGATGGGGCTGGTACGCAAACCCGGAATGGTAACCGCAGACACACTTAACATCCTGGGTCGTGATGCGCTCACCCTTAACGCGCGTGGATGGCAACAACTGCGCGGTAACGATATCGCAATGGTATTGCAAGATCCGCGTTATGCACTTAATCCTGTGAAAACTGTGAAAGCGCAACTGGAAGAGGCACTTACGCTTCACCAACGCCTGAGTCGCCGCGAAAAAGAAGAGAAAATAAATACCGCAATTCAGGCTGTCGGCCTTAATACGCGAGTGTTGCAAAGCTATCCACGAGAACTTTCTGGCGGGATGGGGCAGCGAGTGATGATTGCAATTGCGCTCATCAACAATCCCCGGGTATTGATTGCCGATGAGCCAACATCGGCACTGGATGTTCGCCTGCGCAATCAGATTCTGGAACTGCTGGTGACCCTGTGTGAACAACGACAGATGGCGATGCTGCTGATCAGTCACGACCTGCCATTAGTTGCCCAATTTTGCCATCGGGTGCTGGTGATGTATCAGGGAAGTAAGGTGGATGAAATGCGCGCCGATGCGCTACCCACAGCAACACACCCTTACACGCGCACACTGTGGACTTGCCGCCCGAGTGCGCAAACTTACGGACAGATGCTGCCGACGCTGGACAGGACGGCGATGACGCCGGAGAAATACCATGACGATTGTTGAAATTAATCACTTGCAGGTTACTTTTGCTGAGAAAACCGCAGTTTCAGCCGCCAGTTTTTCGGTTAATGCCGGAGAAACATTTAGCTTAATTGGCGAATCAGGCTGTGGAAAATCCACAATTTTGCGCGTAATTGCCGGATTACAGCGCGACTGGCGCGGCCAGGTATCGCTGTTTGGGCACACCATCAAACCAGGCATGCGTTTTCAGGGCGATCTCCGCCGCAATGTGCAAATGGTGTTTCAGGATCCCTATGCCTCATTGCATCCCAATCATACGTTGTGGCGAACGCTGGCTGAACCGCTCAAAATCCGTGGTGAACGTGAAATAGAAAAACACGTCCATACCGCACTGGAACAAGTTGGTTTACCTGCCGACGCCGCTCGCCGCTACCCGCATCAACTTTCCGGTGGTCAGCGACAACGTGTGGTTATTGCTCGCGCCCTATTATTACGGCCACAACTTCTTCTGCTGGATGAACCCACCTCAGCACTGGATATGTCGGTACAAGCGGAAATTCTTAATTTGTTGAATCAACTGAAGCGGAAGCACCAAATGACCTATCTGCTGGTCAGCCACGATGCAGATGTCATCGCGCACATGTCTGACCGGGCGGCAATGATGGATGGGGGGAAAATTCAGCGATTTTTCGATCGCAACGCTCTGGAAAAAGGTGAGCATCGGATGGATTAAAAATCCTTACATCGCATTAAATCATTCTGCCTGCAGGTCTTTTTACAGTTGTTTTTTTGTCCATCCGAACACTTTATACTGTCTATACCCTACCAAACCTCATTATCAAAATGAAAAAAATTATCACTTTGATGTTATTTTTGACATTCTTTGCCCACGCGGACGACTCCGAGCCAGGCAGCCAGTATGTAAAGGCAGCAGAGGCCGGAGATAAACGCGCACAATATTTTCTTGCCGATAGCTGGTTTAGCTCCGGCGACTTGAGCAAAGCCGAATATTGGGCACAGAAAGCCGCTGACAGCGGTGATGCCGATGCCTGCGCGCTGTTAGCGCAGATCAAAATCACTAATCCGGTCAGTCTGGACTATCCACAAGCAAAAGTGCTTGCCGAAAAAGCGGCGCAAGCGGGCAGTAAAGAAGGTGAAGTGACGCTGGCACATATTCTGGTTAATACCCAGGCAGGTAAACCGGATTATCCGAAAGCGATTTCACTGTTAGAAAACGCCTCGGAAGATTTGGAGAACGACTCCGCCGCTGATGCCCAAATGCTGCTTGGCTTAATTTACGCCAACGGCGTGGGCATCAAGGCCGACGATGACAAAGCAACCTGGTATTTCAAGCGTAGCTCTACCATTTCCCGTACCGGGTATTCCGAGTACTGGGCGGGAATGATGTTCTTAAACGGTGAAGAAGGTTTTATCGAGAAGAACAAACAAAAGGCGCTGCACTGGTTGAACCTGAGCTGTATGGAAGGGTTTGATACCGGATGTGAAGAATTTGAAAAGTTAACTAATGGCTAAAATTGGGGTGTCGGATGCGGCGTAAACGCCTTATCCAACCTACAAAAATTACGCTAAATCAGGCTATTGTGCAGTCTGGCGTAGGCCTGATAAGACGCGGTAAGCGTCGCATCAGGCATCCACACATTGCCGGGTGGATATAACTTCCCGGCAATCTTCAATTACTGATCCGCCGTCTTATCAAATTTGCCCAGCACTTCACGCTCGTAGGCCATCGCCTTTTTGCGGTCAAATTTGTGTTCCCACTTGGCAATTACCAGCACCGCCAGCGCATTACCCACCACGTTCAGCGCAGTACGCGCCATATCGAGGATACGGTCAACACCGGCAATAAACGCCAGGCCTTCCAGCGGGATCCCCACGCTACCCAGCGTTGCCAGCAGCACCACAAACGACACGCCCGGCACGCCAGCAATCCCTTTCGAGGTCACCATCAGCGTCAGTACCAGAATGATTTCCTGCCAGATGGACAAGTCAATGCCATACAACTGGGCGATGAAGATAGCGGCAATACTTTGATACAGCGTCGAACCATCAAGGTTAAAGGAGTAACCAGTTGGCACCACGAAACTGGTGATTGACGCTGGTGCGCCGTAGGCTTCCATCTTCTCGATAATCCGCGGCAGCACACTTTCAGAGCTGGCAGTGGAGTACGCCAGAATCAGCTCGTCTTTCAGAATACGAATCAGGATCCAGACGCTTAACCCGCACAGGCGCGCCACAATTCCCAACACCACCAGCGCAAAGAACAGAATGGCAAAATGCACCAGCAGCACCAGTTTCGCCAGCGGCCACAGAGAAGAAAAACCAAAGTTAGCTACTGTCACCGCAATCAACGCAAACACACCAATCGGCGCGTAACGCATCACCATGTGAGTCACTTTAAACATGGTTTCGGAGATGGAGCGGAACACGGTCACCAACGGTTCACGATGCGTCGCGGGCAGGGAGGAAAGTCCCAGACCAAACAACACCGAGAAGAAGATGATCGGCAGCATTTCGCCTTTCGCCATCGACGCCACAATGTTCGTCGGCACCAGCGACAAAATAGTGCCCATTATGCCGTGGGAACTGCTTTGTACCGCTTCCGTGGTGCTCTGATATTTCGAAATATCGACAGTCGCCAACTGCGACATATCCACCCCGGAACCGGGCTGGAAGACGTTCGCCAGAGTGATCCCCAGAATGATAGCGACGGTGGTGATCACCTCGAAGTAGATAATGGTTTTCGCGCCAATTCGTCCGAGTTGTTTAGCATCACCAACACCTGCAATCCCAACAACCAGCGTGGAGATAACAATCGGCACAACAATCATTTTGATCAGGTGGATAAAAATATCACCCGCCGGAGAGAGCAAATTGACGACCAGCCATTCGCGGCTGTCGCTATGGTAGTGCAGGTAACTTCCCAGGAGAATGCCCAGCACCATAGCAAACAGAATCTGCCAGGCCAGGCTGAATTTTATATTTTTCATCAGAATAACTTCCTCAATGGAGCGCCGCTCTCCCGTTCAAAAACGTGAGAACGTAACATACTGCCAGGGCATGAATTGTGTTGCGTTGGTTTGTAGATTTTTTTAACGCTTATGATCAGTATCATTTGCGCGGTATGTTGCGCAACCCTTTAACAACAGAGCTTTTCGCTGCATTAATGCATAATAACGCGAGTTTATGGCAAGATTAATGCATAACCATTTGTTATGGAAAGATTTTTATTTGTTTAATTTGCAATAATACTGATTGGTGATTATTTTCTGAATGCGTTCATTCGGTTAATTTTTATGCAGCCCAATAACATAATCTTCAGCTCCGGATGATTAATCCGATCGCCGCTGCAGCAGTTTTGCCATATTAATCGACTCAACCAACTGTGTCCGGTTTACCCTGGGTGAGTTGAGATCCATCACTTTTTGCCATAGTTCGATGGATTGCGCGTAGTTCGCCTGCATAAACGCATCAGAAGCCAGCAGCATCAGGGCGGTGATTTCGTTTTCGTCCAGCGCCAGGGCTTTGTCGATCATCGCACGAGCCTGGGCGGTCATATGCTGGCTGGCCTGGTAATAAAGCACCGTCGCCAGCGCCGCGTACAGTTCAGCGTTCTCACCGCGCAGTCGCAGCGCCTGACGGTACGCCAGCAGCGAATTACTGTAATCGTTTTGCCACAGGTAATACTCGCCCAGCAGCGCCCACTGTTCGCTATTTTGCGGGTTGGCGCGAATTTTATCCTGCAATGCCTGAAGCTGTGTCTCCGGTGTTTGCTGGCTGGCAAACTGATGTAACGGATCGCGCTGGCGCAGATACTCCGCACGTGCCGCCTGCCATTTCGGACTTAACAGATAACCGCCGATACAGAGCAGCGCCATCACAACCGCCAGCGCCACCAGCGTTTTTACCGGCACTTGAGGCTGTTTCATCGTTTCCCCCTCACCCGCCAGAGGATCAGCGCCATCAGCAGTAACAACACCACTGGCAGCGCCCACAGGAGCAGCGTCTGGCTGGTCAGCGGTGGGTTATAGCGGACAAAATCACCGTAGCGTTCGGTCATCCAGCCGACAATCTCAGCTTTGCTTTTCCCCTCCGCCACCATCTTGTAAACCTGATGACGCATACTGACTGCCACCGGCGCGTTGGATTCCAGTAAGTTCTGATTCTGACACTGCGGGCAACGTAACTGACTGGCAATATTTAACGCCTGTTCCTGTTGTTGCAGATTGGCGAATTGCCAGGTGTCTACGACTTGGGCGTGTGCAAAACAGGCAAATATCAACAGTAACGTGAGAAGCAATTTATTCATCGCGATTTCTCCCCTGCCATCCGCTTAGCAATGCACCCGCAATCATCAACAACCCTCCCCCCCAGATCCAGCGCACGCCGCTTTGTACATACAAACGAAAAGCATATCGATCTGGCCCGGTTTTCTCCCCCATCACTGCATACCAGTCATGGATGCCGTTCCAGCAAATAGACGGCTCCATCATTTGCTGACGGCGCGCTTCATAAAAACGCCGCTCCGGCGTCAGTTCACCAATACGTTGCTGATGGTCAAACAGCGCCACTACCGCTTTTTCGCTGGTGTAATTGCCTTTGGCTTGCAGATCGAGGCGTTCAAAACGGAAGGTGTAACCCGCCAGCGTCACCTGCTGACCCGGCTGTAAATTCAGGCTGATCTCCTGACGGCTAATGCTGGAAACCACGATCCCGGCGGCAAATAACAGCACACCAGAATGTGCCAGCAGCGCCGGAAGCGGTGCACGTTTGCCAGAGACATACGTCGCCAGCACAATCACCACCAGCATCAACAAACCAAACGGTAATGTCGCGCGATTAAAATACGGCGCACCAACGGAGAGACGCCCCCAGCCCAGCAGGCCGTAAATCATCGGATACAGCGTTCCCACCAGTACGATCAGCAGCACCGCGCAAAACAGTAACAGCGTTGCGAGAATTAACATTTCCCGCGATACCCCCGAAAAACGCACCGCAGAGCCACCGTCCCGCACCCGCCAGCTATACAGCGCCAAAGACGCAAGGCTAATCAGTGCAAACAGGCTGAACAGCGGCACGGCGCGAACGTTATCCAGCGCGAACGCATGAACCGAAACCAGAATGCCGGAACGAACAATCAACGTACCCAGCAGCGACAACATCAGCGTAACTATCGCCAGCAACAGCGACCAGTGGCGGAAAATTCCCTGCCGACGAGTCAGAGACAAACTGTGCAGCAGCGCAGTGGCAGAAAGCCAGGGTAATAAGGAGGCGTTTTCCACCGGGTCCCAGAACCACCAGCCGCCCCAACCCAGTTCGCAATAGGCCCACCAGGAACCGAGGATGATCCCCGCCGTTAATGCACACCACCCCGGCAGCGCCCATCGCCAGCAGACACGGGCGCTGGCTGCATCAAACTCGCCGCGCAGTAAACTCGCCAGCGCCACACTCGTCGCCACCATCAAACCGCCATAGCCGAGATAAAGCAGCGGCGGATGGAAGATAAGACCTGGATGCTGCAGCATCGGATTGAGATCGCGGCCTTCGATTGCTGGTGGGAATATGCGCACAAAGGGATCAGACCACAGCAACACAAACAGCAGCAGCGCGGCGAGTATGAGAGATAAAACGGCTAACGTGAGCGGAAATAGCGACCCGGTTTGCTGCCGATAATGCCAGGCAAACAGCGCGCTCCAGGCGGAAAGCAACAGCACCCAAAGCATCAACGAACCTTCATGACCGCCCCACACCGCCGCCAGTTTGAGTTCCCACGACAGCAAACTGTAGCTATGTTGAGCGACATAAATAACCGAGAAATCGCTGGTGAGAAAACAATACGTCAGTACGCCAAAGGCAAGCAGCAGGAGCGCGAACTGTGCCAGAGTGCCGATGCTGGTGAGCCGCATCATAGCAGGCCAGCGCAGTCGCACACCCACGAAGGTCGTCAACGGGGTCAACACGTTGACCCCGAGACTTAACAACAACGCCAGAAAACCGACTTCAGGAAGGAATACGTCCAGAAACCACCTCTTTTCTGGCCTACGCCACCGTCAACTGCCCAGCGTAGAGAATGAAAAAGCGCAGCATCAACACACCGATCAGGCTGGCTCCACACGCCGCCAGCACGGCGGGAATGCCGGAACTGCGATTCACCCACGGTTTGAGCAGCATTGGCACAATCAGCCCCAGCCCGACAACGCCAAGCCAGAACCACCCTGTCCAGAAACCGCCGCCCAATGCTGCCACCAGCGCCCGCACTTTACCGTCATCGCCCAACGCCAGACCGACGAAAAACGCCACCAGCAGGAAGATTTCACCCCATACAACGGGTATTTCCATACGGTGAACAAAGTGCGCTTCCGTGGAATGCGGGTTATTGCGCTGGCGTATCGCCATGGCGATCAGCGCCACTGCCGCACCGGACGAGATGCCGGAGAACAGGAACAGCACCGGCAGAATCGGGTTATTGAGGAACGGATACGATTTCAGCGCCGACAGCAGAAAACCGGTATAAGCCCCCAGCAACACCGCCAGCACCAGCATCAGCGTTTCCAGCCCGCGATGAACAGGCGTCAGCAGGGTCAGAACCTTTTGCACGATCCCCAGCTTCGGCAACCAGCGTTGTTGCAGGGCAAGCAAATCTTGTTCAAAGATTTTCGCCAGCCACAGCACCAGCACCACCATGTAGAGCTGAAACAGCATCACCCCCATCGACATCACCGAGGTAAAACTGTAGTGGAACATCAGTTTCCAGAAGGTCCACGGCTTCGTCAGGTGGAAGACGAGGATCAACAAACCGAGGATCACCGCGCCAGGCCCGACAAACAGCGTGGTACGCAGCAACGTACTGTCTGCACCGCCCGCCTGTGGATAGAAACGACGCAGCAACACAGCCAGCGTCACCAACCCCGCAGAAATTCCCACTAAAAACAGATAGATGGCAATCGGCCAGTCCCACACCAGCGATTCAAAATGAAATGCGGAAGCCTGAGTCATTGGCTTACCTCCCCGTATTTAAACGGCACGCGGTACAGCTTCGGCTTGGTTCCCAGCGCCAGCTTGTAGCGGTAAGTGGTTTTCTGGCGCAGCAGTTTTGAAATTTCACTGTTGGGATCATCCAGATTGCCAAATGTCAGCGCCTTCGTCGGGCAAGCCTCAACGCACGCGGGCAGCTTACCGGCCTGCAAATTGGTCTTACGGCAGAAGTCGCATTTGTCCGCGGTCTTCGTGACCGGATGGATAAAGCGCACGCGGTACGGACAGGCGGCGATGCAGTACTGACAACCGACGCAGAGATCCGGATTAACATCGACAATCCCGCTGGCGGCATCGCGAAAAGATGCACCGGTCGGGCAGACGTCAACGCACGGCGCATGGTCACAGTGCTGGCAAGACTTACGGAAGAAGCGATATTTCACATCAGGAAATTCGCCCTGCGGCTCGCTGCGAATAATCGTCAGGCGCGAAACACCTTCCGGCACCTTGTTCACTTCCCGACAAGCATCCATACAGGCGGTACAGCCGATGCATAACGACTCGTCATGCACCATGCCGTAACGCACGCCATTGATATTCAACGTTTTCGCCACCACGCGCCCTGCGGTGCCGCTGACGGCTGCCAGCACGCCGACGCCGGTGAGAAACTGGCGACGAGACCAGGTCATGGCTGCTCCTTAAGCAACGGAACAGACGCCGGGTTAAAGTTCGGATTGGTGCGCTGATCGCTGTGGCAATCGACGCAAATCTTAATCCGTCCTTTGTCACTTAACGTCTGCATCGTATCTTGCTGTGGATGCAGGGAATGACAACTGGCGCACGCCACTTTAGTGACATGAACATCGTGCGGCCAGAATGCTTTTTGCAACTGTTCCGGTAGATGACAGGACATACAGACACTGTTCTGCTCTCCAACGTTGTACATCGGCTCGTTAAAGCGCATCACATCTTTCACCCCTTCGCGATGTTGCGGCGACGGCTGGCCGTGACAGTTGGTGCAGGTAACCGGCAGTTTGTTATTCGGGTTGATAACGGAAGCATGTTTGCCATGCATACCTTCGGTGTCTGGCTTATGACAGTCCAGACAGGCGGCGTCCGGGTTACGCTGCTGGGTAACTTCGTAGCGATCATCAGATACCTGCGCTGCAGGGGTAGCGGTAATTCCGTTCAGGCTCCACAACAGGCCCGACGCCAGCACCCCGGCAGTTAATAACGAACGTAATACGCTCATATTCACTCCATTGTGTTTTCCGCCCCTTGCGAGGCGGAACGGGGTTATTGGCTTAACAGACCGTTTTTACGTGCCTGCTCTTCCCACTGCGGGATCACCGTTTTGATAAAGTCCTGCTTCTCGGCCTTGATTTGTTCCATGTTCAGGCCAATTGCCTGCTGGGCTTTCTCTTTGGTCGAGATATCCGGGATCTGGATTTCATGGGTGATACCTTTGGTCGCCAGCAGGCGCGCCAGTTTGGTACGCGCATCAGCGGCTTTATCCATCGCCGTGCCGAGCATCCGCAGACCTTCTTCCGGTGCATGCATATGAATGCCGTGGGAAGCGATCGCCAGATCCCAACGCCACTGGGCATGACGGATGTCGTCCTGAATCGGCTTCATCTCGGCTTCCGTAGCGCCTGCATCCAGTGCCGCTTTCGCTTCGAAGTGAGCGTGAACCAGTTGATCCTCAACCTTGATTTTCAGGTCATTAATCGACTGTTTACGCTCCGCGACCACTTTTTGCAGCGTGGCTTTGTCCTGGGTATGACAGTTCGCACAAGTCTGGGCGAAGTTATCAAACGGATTGCCAATTTTATGGTCGGTGTAGAGTTTGCCTTCCGCGTTCTGCACTTTCGGCATGTGACAGTCGATGCAGGTCACGTTGTTTTTGCCATGAATGCCCGCAGTCCAGGTTTCATATTCCGGGTGTTGCGCTTTCAGCATCGGCGTTTTCGACAGGGAGTTGGTCCAGTCGGAGAAGGCAATTTTGTCGTAATACTGCTCCATATTTTCGACTTTCATGCCGTTATCCCACGGGAATTTAACGGCTTTATCTTTACCGTCAAAGTAATACTCCACGTGGCACTGACCGCAGACCATCGACTGCTGGTCAAAACGACCACCTTTCTCAAAAGGCTTACCAATGGCTTCCATCGCACGTGCCGCATACGGACGGGAAAGAGTTAACTCTGGTTTGCCTTTGGCGAACTCTGGCGAAGCGGTGTTATGGCAGTCAGCGCAGCCCAGGTTGTTGACGATTTCCGGGCCCCCGCGCGCCCATTTACCGTGGAAGTAACCATCTTCTCCGTCTTTCTGGATCAAACGCGCCACGTCCGGGCTTTTACAACTCCAGCAGGCCATTGGCATCGTGCCATCTTCGGCATTTTTCGGCGCACCGGTACGCAGGGTTTCGCGCACATCGGTAACGGCGTAGGCATGACCGCGCGGTTTGTTGTAATCGCGCGAGAAAGGATACCCCGCCCACAGGATCACCAGTCGTGGATCTTCCGCCAGTGCGTCAACACGCTCTGACTGTTCCGAGGTGGCTTTCCAGGAGAGATATTGATCGGGATGCTGCGGGGCAAAGGTTTCATTCTTCGCTTCCACAGTTACAGGTTTCGCGGGAGCGGCCGTTTGTTCAGCGTGAACAGAAGTGAGAAAGAAAAAAGGAACCAACAAGCTGAAGAAACGGCGTGCGTTTATTTTTATCCTTGTCATAGGGGCTTCATCCAAATTTTGCCATTGAGGCAATGGCAGTTTTTATTGTTTTTTCATAACAGTAACCGCACATACACTGTCATGACATTGCTCGCCCCTATGTGTAACAAATAACCACACTCTGAATGTTGTCTTTAATCAATTGTAAGTGCATGTAAAATACCACTTTAGAGTTAGTCGGTATTTTTCCCGTTTCCAACGGTATGCATAACTGCATGTTCCTCAAAGAATTAATCAACTTTTGTTAGTGACCTTCAAAAATACCCTGCCGTTTATTTGCACTATTCTGCTTTTGCGTGATCTGCCGCCCAAATACTAAACAAAACTACCAATACCCCTACATTTAACGCTTATGCCACATATTATTAACATCCTACAAGGAGAACAAAAGCATGAGTCAAATTCACAAACACACTATTCCTGCCAACATCGCAGACCATTGCCTGATAAACCCTCAGCAGTATGAGGCGATGTACCAACAATCCATTAACGCACCAGATACTTTTTGGGGCGAACAGGGAAAAATTCTCGACTGGATCAAACCGTACCAGAAGGTGAAAAACACCTCCTTTGCCCCGGGTAACGTCTCGATTAAATGGTACGAAGACGGCACGCTGAATCTGGCGGCAAACTGCCTTGATCGCCATTTACAAGAAAATGGCAATCGTACCGCCATCATCTGGGAAGGCGACGACGCCAGCCAGAGCAAACATATCAGCTATAAAGAGCTGCATCGCGACGTTTGCCGCTTCGCCAATACCCTGCTCGGGCTGGGCATTAAAAAAGGCGATGTTGTGGCGATTTATATGCCAATGGTGCCGGAAGCTGCGGTCGCAATGCTGGCCTGCGCCCGTATTGGCGCGGTGCATTCGGTGATTTTCGGCGGCTTCTCGCCGGAAGCGGTGGCCGGGCGCATTATCGACTCTAACTCACGACTGGTGATCACCTCTGATGAAGGCGTGCGTGCCGGGCGCAGCATTCCGCTGAAGAAAAACGTTGATGACGCACTGAAAAACCCGAATGTCACCAGCGTTGAACATGTCATTGTACTGAAGCGTACTGGCGGAAAAATCGGCTGGCAGGAAGGCCGCGACCTGTGGTGGCACGACCTGGTTGAGCAAGCCAGCGATCAGCACCAGCCGGAAGAGGTCAACGCCGAAGATCCTCTGTTTATTCTTTATACCTCCGGTTCTACCGGAAAACCGAAAGGCGTGCTGCACACTACCGGCGGTTATCTGGTTTACGCGGCGCTCACCTTTAAATACGTCTTTGATTATCATCCGGGTGATATCTACTGGTGTACCGCCGATGTGGGCTGGGTTACCGGGCACAGTTATTTGCTGTACGGCCCGCTGGCCTGCGGCGCGACCACGCTGATGTTTGAAGGTGTGCCAAACTGGCCGACGCCTGCCCGTATGGCGCAAGTGGTGGATAAGCATCAGGTCAATATTCTCTATACCGCGCCAACAGCCATTCGCGCACTGATGGCGGAAGGCGATAAAGCGATTGAAGGCACCGACCGTTCGTCGCTGCGCATTCTCGGTTCAGTAGGCGAGCCAATAAACCCGGAAGCGTGGGAGTGGTACTGGAAGAAGATCGGCAACGAGAAATGCCCGGTGGTCGACACATGGTGGCAGACCGAAACCGGCGGTTTCATGATTACCCCACTTCCTGGCGCTACCGAACTGAAAGCCGGTTCGGCAACGCGTCCGTTCTTCGGTGTGCAACCGGCACTGGTAGATAACGAAGGCAATCCGCTGGAGGGCGCGACCGAAGGCAGCCTGGTGATGACTGACTCCTGGCCGGGCCAGGCGCGTACGCTGTTTGGCGATCATGAACGTTTTGAACAGACCTATTTCTCCACCTTCAAAAATATGTATTTCAGCGGCGACGGCGCGCGTCGTGATGAAGATGGTTATTACTGGATCACCGGGCGTGTGGACGATGTACTGAACGTTTCTGGTCACCGTCTGGGGACTGCGGAGATTGAATCGGCGCTGGTTTCGCATCCGAAGATAGCCGAAGCCGCGGTAGTCGGTATTCCGCACAATATTAAAGGCCAGGCGATTTACGCCTACGTCACGCTTAATCACGGGGAGGAACCGTCACCAGAACTGTACGCAGAAGTCCGCAACTGGGTGCGTAAAGAGATTGGCCCGCTGGCGACGCCAGACGTGCTGCACTGGACCGACTCCCTGCCTAAAACCCGCTCCGGCAAAATTATGCGCCGTATTTTGCGCAAAATTGCGGCGGGCGATACCAGCAACCTGGGCGATACCTCGACGCTTGCCGATCCTGGCGTGGTCGAGAAGCTGCTTGAAGAGAAGCAGGCTATCGCGATGCCATCGTAACCCACAATTGCCTGATGCGATCCGGCCTACATTCGGCAACGGCTGTAGGCCTGATAAGACGCGACAGCGGCGCATCTGGCGTTGATTGCCGGATGCGGCGTAAACGCCTTATCCGGCCTACATTCAGCAACGGCTGTAGGCCTGATAAGACGCGACAGCGACGCATCTGGCGTTGATTGCCGGATGCGGCGTAAACACCTTATCCGGCCTACATTCGGCAACGGCTGTAGGCCTGATAAGACGCGACAGCGACGCATCTGGCGTTGATTGCCGGATGCGGCGTAAACGCCTTATCCGGCCTACATTCGGCAACGGCTGTAGGCCTGACAAGGCGCATCAGGCTATGGGTTACCTGGGCGTTAACCCTCTCCCACAAGGGAGCGGGAATTAAAACAATCCCTACATTACCTCTGGAGAATCTGTGATGAATGGCACTATTTATCAGCGGATAGAAGACAATGCGCATTTCAGGGAGTTGGTCGAAAAACGGCAACGGTTTGCCACCATCCTGTCGATTATTATGCTGACAGTTTATATCAGCTTTATTTTACTGATTGCCTTTGCGCCTGGCTGGCTGGGCACTCCGCTGAATCCGAACACCAGCGTCACACGCGGTATTCCCGTTGGCGTCGGGGTGATTGTGATCTCCTTTGTTCTCACTGGTATCTACATCTGGCGGGCGAACGGCGAATTCGACCGCCTTAATAACGAAGTCCTGCATGAGGTACAAGCGTCATGAAAAGAGTTATGACGGCGCTTGCCGCCACACTCCCTTTCGCAGCGAACGCCGCGGATGCCATTAGCGGGGCCGTAGAACGCCAGCCAACAAACTGGCAGGCGATTATTATGTTCCTGATTTTCGTCGTGTTTACGCTTGGTATCACCTACTGGGCATCAAAACGCGTGCGTTCCCGTAACGACTACTACACCGCAGGCGGTAATATCACCGGCTTCCAGAACGGTCTGGCGATAGCCGGTGACTATATGTCTGCCGCCTCATTTTTGGGGATCTCCGCGCTGGTGTTTACCTCCGGTTATGACGGCCTGATCTACTCGTTGGGCTTCCTGGTAGGCTGGCCAATCATTCTGTTTCTGATTGCCGAACGTCTGCGTAACCTGGGTCGCTATACCTTTGCGGATGTCGCCTCATACCGTTTGAAACAAGGGCCAATCCGCATTCTTTCGGCCTGTGGGTCTCTGGTGGTGGTGGCGCTATATCTCATCGCCCAAATGGTTGGTGCGGGTAAACTGATCGAGCTGCTGTTCGGCCTTAACTATCACATCGCCGTGGTTCTGGTTGGCGTATTGATGATGATGTATGTCCTGTTTGGCGGCATGTTAGCAACCACCTGGGTACAGATTATCAAAGCCGTTCTGCTGCTGTTCGGTGCCAGCTTTATGGCCTTTATGGTGATGAAGCACGTCGGTTTTAGCTTCAACAATCTGTTCAGCGAAGCGATGGCAGTACACCCGAAAGGTGTCGACATCATGAAGCCGGGCGGGCTGGTAAAAGATCCAATCTCCGCACTCTCGCTGGGGCTGGGACTGATGTTTGGTACGGCAGGTCTGCCGCACATTCTGATGCGCTTCTTTACGGTTAGCGATGCTCGCGAAGCGCGTAAGAGCGTGTTCTACGCCACCGGCTTTATGGGTTACTTCTATATCCTGACCTTTATTATCGGCTTTGGTGCGATCATGCTGGTCGGTGCAAATCCGGAATATAAAGATGCGGCGGGCCATCTTATTGGCGGTAACAACATGGCGGCGGTTCACCTGGCCAATGCGGTGGGCGGCAACCTGTTCCTCGGCTTTATTTCAGCGGTTGCTTTCGCCACCATCCTCGCGGTGGTTGCAGGTCTGACGCTGGCAGGCGCATCGGCGGTTTCTCACGATCTGTACGCCAACGTCTTCAAAAAAGGCGCGACCGAACGTGAAGAGCTGCGGGTATCGAAAATCACCGTGCTGATTTTGGGTGTGATTGCGATTATCCTCGGCGTGTTGTTTGAGAATCAGAACATCGCCTTCATGGTGGGTCTGGCGTTTGCTATCGCCGCGAGCTGTAACTTCCCAATCATTCTGCTTTCCATGTACTGGTCGAAACTGACTACGCGTGGTGCGATGCTGGGCGGCTGGTTAGGCCTGATTACAGCGGTAGTGTTGATGATCCTCGGCCCAACGATTTGGGTGCAGATCCTCGGTCACGAAAAAGCCATCTTCCCGTATGAATACCCGGCGTTGTTCTCCATCTCCGTGGCATTCCTCGGTATCTGGTTCTTCTCGGCAACCGATAATTCAGCGGAAGGCGCGCGCGAGCGTGAACTGTTCCGTGCGCAATTTATCCGTTCCCAGACCGGCTTTGGCGTTGAGCAGGGCCGCGCGCATTAATCTCCGTTTGTCCCTGGTCGCCTGACCAACGGTAAAAAGGTGCGATGTACTGCACCTTTTTACCGATTGCGTCAGGCTATCTTACGCCGTCAGAGCGTTACTGATTTTCTTCAATTAACAACGCTTCCAGCAAATCAAGATCGTGCAATAATTTTTGCAGCGTTTCGTTGCTGATCTCCCGCGTGGCGCGCAGGTGGTACAGTTCAGCACGTTCAGAACGCAGTGCCGCCAGACGGAAGCGGCGTTCCAGGTCTTCTTCCAGGATTGAACTTTCAACATCATTACGCCCATCGGCGCGACGACGCAGGTTACCAATCACACGAGAACTCACCTCTGTGAGCAACTGGTTATCGATGTTCTCTTCGGTGTCCGCCGCCAGACGTTCTTCCATTTTCTGGATCGCCACAATCGCTACTTCAGCCGTTGCCGCGCGTGCAATGCGTTCCTCTTTCAACTGCTGGGAATGATCCGCGACTTCAATGTGTTGCAGCAAAATAGGCAACATCACTACACCAACAAACAGCGAGAAGAGAATCACGCCAGCCGCCAGGAACACCAGCTCATAACGCGCCGGGAAGACGTTACCATCCGGCAACAGCAGAGGAATGGAGAGCACACCGGCCAGAGTGATTGCCCCGCGCACCCCAGCGAAAGACGCGATCAGGATTTCTCGTGTGGTCCACGAACCAAACTCCATCGGCTTCTTCTTCAGGAAGCGGTTACTGAGCTTTTTCATCGTCCACAACCAGCCAAAACGAACCAGCATTAAGGCGACATAAATCAGCACGATATCGACAAAGAGCATCCAGACTTCGACGTTGGGGTCGATTTCCGCCGCCATCAGCGACGTCTCCAGAATGCCCGGCAATTGCAGGCCCAGCAGCAGGAACACCATACCGTTAAAGACAAATTCCAGCATCGCCCAGGTGCTGTTGGCACGCAGTCGCATCGCCAGCGGCGCACGGCGCATCACACCGGAGCGGGTGATGGTCATACCGGCGGCAACCGCTGCGAGGATGCCGGAAACGCCAATATGTTCGGCAATAAGATAAGAGGCGAACGGCAGCAGGAACAGCAGTACGATCTGCGTTGCCGGTTCATCACCGCCCCAGCGACTCAGGAAACGCAACGAGCGACCATACAGCCAGCTCACCGCAAAACCGGCGAGAATACCGCCAATTGCCACTTTCATAAATTCGACCGTCGCGCCGCCAACGGTGAAGATCATCGTCCCCATCGCGACTGCCACGGCAAACTTCAGCGACACCAGGCCGGAGGCGTCATTCATCAACGCTTCGCCCTGCAAGATGCCCATAATTTTTTTCGGTATGCGCCCTTCTCCAACAATCCCGGAGAGCGCTACAGCATCGGTCGGAGAGAGCACCGCCGCCAGCGCAAAAGCGGGGATCAGCGGAATACCTGGCACCACCCAGTAAATAAGGAAGCCAATGCCGACCACGGTGACGACGACCAGCGCCAGCGCGAGACCGAAGATCTCCCGGCCATGCTCAAGAAATTCGCGGGTCGGCGTTTTCCAGCCATCCGCGAACAGCAACGGCGGGATAAATAAGACTAAAAAGAGTTCTGGGTCAAATTCCACATGCAAACCAAACGTCGGCCACGCCAGTAGCGCACCAATGGCGATTTGCATAAGCGGAAGCGGGATCTGAAAGGGCATGACACGAGTGACCACCCCGGACAGCGAGACCACGAGGGTCATTATCAGTATGGTGAAGAAGATTTCCATGCGTTCCCTGTTTGCGATGTTTTTTATGATTTGAGAAAGGTTTTATACCCGGATTCTCAGTTTTTCAGAATATCGCAAAAGCTCACACAATGTACGGAGAAAATAAAAACGGGCAGCAATTGCTACCCGTTTTCAGAATCTTATTAAAGATTAGATAGCCCAGCCACCCGCGTAGAAGGTGACCAGCGCCACGGCGATAACGACCGTACCAATGTTCAGCTTACGCCATTCGCCAGAGACCAGACGACCAATCACCAGAGTCGCGAAGCCGATCATGATGCCTGTTACGATGTTACAGGTCAGCACGATGAATACTGCCGTTACCAGACCCGCCATTGCATCGACAAAATCAGCAAAGTCGATTTTCGCCACGTTGCTCAGCATCAGCAGGCCAACGTACATCAGCGCCGGAGCCGTTGCGTAACCCGGAACAAGATAAGAGAGCGGAGAGAGGAACAGAATCAGCAGGAACAGCACGCCAACGGTGATAGCCGTCAGGCCGGTTTTACCGCCCGCCGCTGTACCCGCCGCAGACTCGATGTATACCGCAGCCGGTGCCGCGCCAACCAGGCCGGAGAAAACGCTACTCAGGGAGTCTGTAGTTAGTGCTTTACCACCGTCAATAATCTGCCCGTCTTTATCCAGCAGATTCGCCTGACCAGCAACTGCACGGATGGTTCCTGTAGCGTCAAAGACCGCCGTCATCACCAGCGCCAACACGCTCGGCAAGACCAGTGGGTTCAGTGCCCCCATAATGTCCAGGCTGCCAATTAGCGAATTGCCGTTCTCATCACTCAATGAAGGCATGGCAAAAACGCCGGAGAAATGGACATTAGGATCGAAGATCAGGCCCACAATCGAGATACCGATAATGGTCAGCAGAATGCCACCCGGTACTTTCAGTTTTTCCAGGCCGATGATCACTGCCAGACCTACCAGCGACATAATCACCGGGAATGTCGCGAAATCACCCAGCGCAACCGGCAGACCATCAAGCGGGTTTTTAATCACCAGACCGACGCCGTTGGCAGCAATCAGCAGCAAAAACAGGCCGATACCAATCCCCGTGCCATGCGCCACGCCGTGCGGTAAGTTGCGCAAAATCCAGCTACGGATACCTGTTGCGGAAATAACCGTAAACAGCACCCCCATCAGGAACACAGCACCCAGCGCCACCGGAACACTGATATGTTGCCCCAGCACCAGGCTGAATGCGGTAAATGCAGTCAGGGAGATGGCGCAGCCGATAGCCAATGGTAGATTGGCCCACAACCCCATCGCGATAGAACCCATCCCGGCAACCAGACAAGTCGCAACAAAAACGGCCGCTGGCGGGAAGCCCGCTTTGCCCAACATGCCCGGAACGACGATAACCGAATAGACCATCGCCAGAAACGTTGTTAACCCGGCAACCACTTCCTGACGAACAGTGCTTCCACGTTGTGAAATTTTAAACCAGGCGTCGAGTGAACCGCCGGTACGCGCTGATGGCGTAGACATAAGAAAACATCCCCTGAGAGTTTATTTTTCGTCAAGATGCGTGGCGGACAATCCCCTGCCAGCGAAACGTTATCTTCCTGCTTCTGGTTTGCGACAATCGGGGTCGTCGCAAAAAGCAAACGTTTAGCTCCACGCATACAAAACGGGTGGTAAAAAAAAGCAAACGATTATCCGGCGATCATAGCGGCTTTTTCAACCGAAGTTTGCTGCTTTTTTCCCTTTTCTTGTATTGACGATGAAAAACCAGGCAACTGATGCGCAAACGTTATCGTCGATGCGCAAAATTACGGCATTTGTAGGCAACTTGTAGCAAAAGTTTGCGGTAAAAAATCACGCAAGATGACAAAAATATTGCGGCTAAAAAGGATCACTTTGCACTGGCGAAGAAACGGCGGTGGCATACAATTAAAGTATCAACACCAACCGGAACCTCCACCACGTGCTCGAATGAGGTGTGTTGACGTCGGGGGAAACCCTCCTGTGTACCAGCGGGATAGAGTGAAAGACAAAGGCCGGAAACAAACTAAAGCGCCCTTGTGGCGCTTTAGTTTTGTTCATCTTCCAGCAAACGCGCACCAGTACCTTCTTCGCCTAAGCGATCGCCTGGGTTACGCAACGGGCAGTCGCTACGCGAAAGGCAGCCGCAACCAATACAGCCGTCCAGTTCGTCACGCAACGCAACTAAGGTATGAATTCGCCGGTCCAGTTCTTCACGCCATTGTGATGAGAGTTGCTTCCACTCTTTCGCACTTAATGTATGCCCTTCGGGCAACACACCAAACGCTTCACCAATGGTCGCCAGCGGAATACCAATACGTTGAGCAATCTTGATGATGGCGACATATCGCAACACATCACGCTTATACCGCCGCTGATTGCCGCTGTTACGGATACTGGTAATCAAACCTTTGCTTTCATAGAAATGCAGCGCCGATACCGCCACTCCACTACGTTTCGCCACTTCGCCCGGAGTAAGCAAGGCTTTAATGCGGGGTAATTTCTTTTCCATAAATCGCTTTACCTCAAGTTAACTTGAGGAATTATACTCCCCAACAGATGAATTAACGAACTGAACACTGAAAAGAGGCAGATTTATGTCCCATCAGAAAATTATTCAGGATCTTATCGCATGGATTGACGAGCATATCGACCAGCCGCTGAACATTGATGTGGTGGCGAAAAAATCAGGTTATTCAAAGTGGTATTTACAGCGGATGTTCCGTACGGTGACACATCAGACGCTTGGCGATTACATTCGTCAACGCCGCCTGCTACTGGCTGCCGTTGAGTTGCGCACCACCGAACGCCCTATTTTTGATATCGCGATGGATCTGGGCTATGTCTCACAGCAGACCTTTTCCCGCGTTTTCCGTCGGCAGTTTGATCGCACTCCCAGCGATTATCGCCACCGGATCTAGGGTTTACTGCCCGCGCATGACGTCATGCGCGGGTACTGGCTCTGCCCATGCCATAAAAACCTGCGGCGGCATCGCCTTTGCAAAGTACCAACCCTGACAATAGCGCACGCCGCGTTTGCGCAGCCAGTTGACCTGATCCTCAGTTTCCACCCCTTCTGCAATCGTTTTTAGACCCAGACTGTGTGCCAGTTCGATAATGTGTTCTGCAATCAAATGGCTGGTTTTGTGCGTGGTTAGCGTCTCAACAAACGATTTATCGATTTTCAAGATATCGATATTCAATGAATTAAGATTATGCAAGTTGGAGTAGCCAATACCAAAATCATCGATCGCCACTTCGTAACCAGCCTGACGGAAAGCCAGAATAATCGGCGTCATTTTGGCGACATCAAGAAACGCATGTTCAGTGACTTCAAATTTAATTTGCTGCGGACGCACGGTAAATTGCTCGATTTTTTGATTGGTTAGGGCAATCACCCTTGAAGTATGAAAATCAGAGGCGGATAAGTTAACTGAAATAGAGAGTTCAGGATGTTTCGCCAGCCAAGCACCGAGATCGTCAAACACCCTATTAATGACATAATTGGTAACCTGCTCAATTAGCCCCTTTTGTTCCGCCAGTGGAATAAACTCCGCTGGCGTCATTACTTGTCCCTGAGTCCCCGGCCAACGTAGCAACGCCTCAGCGCCAATACATTTATTCGTTTTAATATCAACAATTGGCTGGTAATAGAGACAAAGTTGCCGTTTTTCGAGAGCACGTTGCAATTTACGCTCAGGAGACTGGTACTTCTGGTTTATACGCAACCAGAGTAAAAGCAGCACCAGGCTGCCCAAAATACCTGCCGGCAAGGCAAATACAAGGTGATTATAAAAATGCGAAAAAATACGCTGGTTTGAGGTTGCTACGATAGCGGCAATGGGACGTTTTGTTGAATGAACTATCGCATATAAATAACCATTCTGCTGTACGGTTATTTCCCTCTGATGAATCAATGGTGAAAAATTTTCTGCGGAGGCCTGTTTGCTTAAAGAGAAAAAGGTTTTCGTCACCGTATCATAAACCCCCCATTGCAGCGTCGGATCGTCAGACATTACCTCGCTCCAGAATAAAGGGTTAATTACCGCGACATAGTTTCCTCGCTGCATATAGGTCATTTTATAACCTGAGAAAAAAGGCGTATCACGGTAATAATAGATTGAGACATCAGGTTCACGCTTATAGTTTGCTGACGCCATCCTGTAGCCGTTAACGGGAACTATTAATGTTGAACATAAAAAAAGGTTATCGTGGGCATATATCAATTCGTTGATATAAAGATAACCGCGGATAATATTCAGCATTTGTTGTTGATGAGTGGGAGTGCAAATTTGTCCCTGATAGCGTTCTGCATCGTCGCTCGCTAAATCTGCCTGCTGAATGACCAACTCGGATTTCTCCAGGGCTAACCGGGCAAAAGCACGAAGTTGATTATTCACTTCCGCTTTAGCCCAAAGGAGGGCAATCCATAGTGAAAGGATAACAGGAAGGAGTACCACAAAGATGATGCCCGGCAACGCCAGCATCCTGCGTCGTGCACTTTGACTCATTTCTATCAATTCCCTGCCTGGTTATACCTGGTCATTGCAAGGTGAAAACCTTGACTACCGACGACGTTAGATAAATCTTACGGTATAAATAGCACTTTTGCCTGATTTGAAATTGATACCTTTATAATCGTTATTTGCATAAAAATAACTCGCTGATATCAAAAGAGCTTTGTTGGAAAAATGCAGGTCAGGCAGGAAATTACAATATTTCTTTATTGTACATTGCCTCGACATCACTGAATAAACCACATCATTAGTGCAGTAATAAAGTCGCGGCATAATCTGGCTAACAAACAACCAATTGTGATATAGTTCACGAAATTTATGAAACAGCAAAAGTGTTTCATTTTTGTGTTCTGAAAGCCCCGCGATAGCCAGAGTGTACCACGCCTCCCGTGAGAAATGCCGCGCTGTCCAGGGTCTGGCAATTTTCTGAGGAAATGTTTGATGGCTACCCTCACCACGGGCGTGGTTCTTCTTCGCTGGCAGCTTCTTAGCGCCATACTGATGTTTCTGGCTAGTACGCTCAACATCCGTTTTCGGCGGTCTGATTATATCGGGCTGGCAGTGATCAGTAGTGGTCTGGGCGTTGTTTCCGCCTGCTGGTTCGCGATGGGACTGCTCGGAATCACAATGATGGATATTGCCGCAATCTGGCACAATATTGAGTCGGTAATAGTGGAAACCACAAATCAGGCACCGCCACAATGGCCAATGATTTTGGTGTGATATGCAGAAGCCTCCATATGGAGGCTTCTTTTTTATCCCTGGCAGATGCGTTAATCACCTACCTTAAAACAATATAATCTATTGTTTTAAAACAAAATCAGAATGGGATATCGTCATCGAAATCCATCGGCGGCTCGTTAGACGGCGCTGCCGGAGCGGACTGCTGCGGGCGAGACTGCGCGCCGCCGCTGAACTGATTGCCACCCTGCGGCTGCTGAGGTTGACCCCAACCGCCCTGCGGCTGACCGCCCCCGATGTTACCGCCTGCCGGAGCGCCACCACCCTGACGACCACCCAGCATCTGCATGGTGCCGCCAACGTTCACCACGACTTCTGTGGTGTAGCGATCCTGACCGGATTGGTCGGTCCATTTGCGGGTACGCAACTGACCTTCGATATAAACCTGGGAACCTTTACGCAGATATTCACTGGCCACTTCCGCCAGTTTGCCGAACAGCACAACGCGGTGCCATTCAGTCTGCTCTTTCATCTCGCCGGTCGCTTTATCACGCCAGGATTCGGAAGTAGCCAGCGTAATGTTGGCAACTGCGCCACCATTTGGCATGTAGCGTACTTCCGGGTCCTGGCCCAGATTACCAACGAGAATAACCTTATTTACGCCTCTGCTGGCCATGTTCGTGTCTCCTGAAAAAAACGGTCTAATAAGTGTAAACGCGCGATTGTAGCATTACCAATAGCGGTTTTACCACGATGTGACCTCGGTTCCGGGAAACAAACATGGTCCGACATTGTTACACAGCACTCCGGATTCTGCATTCCAATACTGTATATTCATTCAGGTCGATTTGTGTCATAATTAACCGTTTGTGATCGCCGGTAGCGCCATGCCGCCGGGCAAAAAGTGTTTAATCCGGGAAAGGTGAATGGATAAGATCGAAGTTCGGGGCGCCCGCACCCATAATCTCAAAAATATCAACCTCGTTATCCCCCGCGACAAACTGATTGTCGTTACCGGGCTTTCGGGTTCTGGCAAATCCTCGCTCGCTTTCGACACCTTATATGCCGAAGGGCAGCGTCGTTACGTTGAATCCCTTTCCGCCTACGCGCGGCAGTTTCTGTCACTGATGGAAAAGCCGGATGTCGACCATATCGAGGGGCTTTCACCCGCCATCTCGATTGAACAGAAATCGACGTCCCACAACCCGCGCTCCACGGTGGGGACAATCACCGAAATCCACGACTATTTGCGTCTGCTGTACGCTCGCGTCGGTGAGCCGCGCTGCCCGGATCACGATGTCCCGCTGGCGGCGCAAACCGTCAGCCAGATGGTAGACAACGTCCTGTCGCAGCCGGAAGGCAAACGTCTGATGCTACTCGCGCCAATCATTAAAGAGCGCAAAGGCGAACACACTAAAACGCTGGAGAATCTGGCGAGTCAGGGTTACATCCGCGCACGTATTGATGGCGAAGTCTGCGATCTTTCCGATCCGCCGAAACTGGAACTGCAAAAGAAACACACGATTGAAGTGGTAGTTGATCGTTTCAAAGTGCGTGACGATCTTACCCAACGCCTGGCGGAGTCATTCGAAACGGCGCTGGAGCTTTCCGGCGGTACGGCGGTGGTTGCCGATATGGACAATCCGAAAGCGGAAGAGCTGCTCTTTTCCGCCAACTTCGCCTGTCCGATTTGCGGCTACAGTATGCGCGAACTGGAACCGCGTCTGTTTTCGTTCAACAACCCGGCGGGCGCCTGCCCGACCTGTGACGGCCTCGGCGTTCAACAATATTTCGATCCTGACCGAGTGATCCAAAATCCGGAACTATCGCTGGCGGGCGGCGCGATCCGCGGCTGGGATCGCCGTAATTTTTATTACTTCCAGATGCTGAAATCACTGGCAGACCACTATAAGTTCGACGTCGAAGCGCCGTGGGGCAGCCTGAGTGCGAATGTGCATAAAGTGGTGCTTTACGGTTCTGGCAAGGAAAATATCGAATTCAAATACATGAACGATCGTGGCGATACGTCTATCCGCCGCCATCCGTTCGAAGGCGTGCTGCACAATATGGAGCGCCGTTATAAAGAAACGGAATCCAGCGCGGTACGCGAAGAGTTAGCCAAGTTTATCAGCAATCGTCCGTGCGCCAGTTGTGAAGGGACGCGTCTGCGCCGTGAAGCACGCCACGTTTATGTTGAGAATACACCGCTGCCTGCCATCTCTGACATGAGCATCGGCCATGCGATGGAGTTCTTCAACAATCTCAAACTCGCCGGGCAACGCGCGAAGATTGCGGAAAAAATCCTTAAAGAGATTGGCGACCGCCTGAAATTCCTCGTTAACGTCGGGCTGAACTACCTGACACTTTCCCGCTCGGCAGAAACCCTTTCCGGCGGTGAAGCCCAGCGTATCCGTCTGGCAAGCCAGATTGGCGCAGGGCTGGTTGGCGTGATGTACGTGCTGGATGAACCGTCTATCGGCCTGCATCAGCGCGATAACGAACGCCTGCTGGGTACGCTTATCCACCTGCGCGATCTCGGTAATACCGTGATTGTGGTGGAGCACGACGAAGACGCTATTCGCGCGGCTGACCATGTCATCGACATTGGCCCGGGCGCAGGTGTACACGGTGGTGAAGTGGTCGCGGAAGGTCCGCTGGAAGCGATTATGGCAGTTCCGGAGTCGTTAACCGGCCAGTACATGAGCGGTAAACGCAAAATTGAAGTGCCGAAGAAACGCGTACCCGCAGATCCGGAAAAAGTGCTGAAACTGACAGGCGCGCGCGGCAACAACCTGAAAGATGTGACACTGACGCTGCCGGTAGGTCTGTTTACCTGCATCACCGGGGTTTCAGGTTCTGGTAAATCGACGCTGATTAACGACACGCTGTTCCCGATTGCCCAACGCCAGTTGAATGGCGCAACAATTGCTGAACCTGCACCCTATCGCGATATTCAGGGGTTGGAGCATTTCGACAAAGTCATCGATATCGACCAAAGCCCAATTGGTCGTACTCCGCGTTCCAACCCGGCGACCTATACCGGCGTGTTTACGCCTGTACGCGAATTGTTTGCGGGCGTACCGGAATCCCGTGCGCGCGGTTATACGCCTGGACGGTTCAGCTTTAACGTCCGTGGTGGGCGCTGCGAAGCCTGTCAGGGCGATGGTGTAATCAAAGTGGAAATGCACTTCCTGCCGGATATTTACGTGCCGTGCGACCAGTGCAAAGGTAAACGTTATAACCGCGAAACGCTGGAGATTAAGTACAAAGGTAAAACCATCCACGAAGTGCTGGATATGACCATCGAAGAAGCGCGTGAGTTCTTTGATGCTGTGCCCGCACTGGCGCGTAAACTGCAAACGCTGATGGATGTTGGTCTGACGTACATCCGTCTCGGGCAGTCAGCAACCACGCTTTCCGGTGGTGAGGCCCAGCGTGTGAAGCTGGCGCGTGAATTGTCAAAACGCGGCACCGGGCAGACGCTGTATATTCTCGATGAACCGACCACCGGTCTGCACTTTGCCGATATTCAGCAACTGCTCGACGTTCTGCATAAACTGCGCGATCAGGGCAATACCATTGTGGTGATTGAGCACAATCTCGACGTGATCAAAACAGCTGACTGGATTGTTGATCTGGGGCCAGAAGGTGGCAGCGGCGGCGGTGAGATCCTCGTCTCCGGCACGCCAGAAACCGTCGCAGAGTGTGAAGCATCGCATACAGCGCGCTTCCTCAAGCCAATGCTGTAATCGTTAAGGCCGCTTTCTGAGCGGCCTCAGATTATTGACAAAGTGCGCTTTGTTCTTGCCGGATGCGGCGTGAACGCCTTATCCGGCCTACAAAAACATGCAATTTCAATATATTGCAGGGATTACGTAGGCCTGATAAGCGTAGCGCATCAGGCAATTTTGTGTTTGTCATCATTCTCAGGCCGCTTGCTGAACGGTCTTTTCCTTTCAGAGTTGCACCAGCAATTTACGTTTTTCTTCCGGCAGCAAATTCACCGCCTGCTGATACGACGCATCGACCAGATAATAGATTTGCGAATCCGGCAGCGAGCCATCGAGATAAACAGTGCTCCAGTGCGCTTTGTTCAGATGTCGGCTGGGGCGAACATCACTGTGCTGCTGACGCAGAAGATCCGCCAATTCCGGGCTGGTTTTCAGCGAAACCGCTGGGCGATTTTCCACCTCTTTCACCATCGCAAACAGCACATCTTCAACTTTGATTTGCGTTGCTTTCCAGTCACTATGCACACTCTGTTCTGCGCCTGGTTTTGCCATGCAATATTGTAGCAACTCCGAAATAGTCATTTTTTACTCCCCTTGTAGTGTCGCGATGATGCGACGCGATCCGCCGTGGATGCGATGTTCCCCCAGCCAGATCCCCTGCCAGGTGCCGGTCTGAATACGCCCTTTATGCACAGGCAATACGAGCGATACCCCCAGCATTGAGGATTTGATATGAGAAGGCATATCGTCTGCTCCTTCATAGTCATGCTCATAGCTACCGTTATCGGGAACCGCACGGAGGAAAAAACGCTCCATGTCATGGCGTACAGTGGGGTCGCAATTCTCATTAAGTGTCAGAGAGGCGGAGGTGTGTTGCAGCAACAGGTGCAGTAAACCAACATTAACACGCGGCATATCAGCCAGTTGATTCAGAATTTCATCCGTTACCAGATGGAATCCACGAGATTTGGCGCTAAGCGTGAGCGTTTTTTGATACCACATGTGCTGCTCCTTGATAAAACTCTCTTAATCAGTTTGCAGCAAGACAGCGAAAGGATAAAGGTTTGATTAAAAAAACAGCATTCGGGAGAGTGTCATACTCTCCCGCTCTGTCAGTATTCTGAATTGACGATCACCTCTTCGCCAAAAGCACCCGCTTGTGGCAAGGGTTTGTAGGTAGAGTTGGAGGCTCGCAGAATACGGATACCACGAATGCCAACATCACGCGCGGCAGTGATATCGTTATCAGAATCACCATAAAACATTCGGATATTTTTATCCTGCAACCACTGCGTTTTTGTGTTTTGTCCTGGTTTATCGCCCGCAAAAATGACCGGGTTCATACTGGTTGCCGGGATATGAAAGTCATCAGCTAATGTTTTTGAAACCGTTTCTGTTTTCGTTGGACTACGGCCAGTCACAAAGAAGATAGCGTCGCCGCGGCGGACATGTATATCAATTAGCTGACGTGCAACCTCTTTTGGAATGCTGAATTCATCCCAACCGTTGTTCATCTTTTCCCAGAAGGCCGGGTTTTTCAGATAATCTTCGCTTTCTGGCGAGAATATTTTCTTGCCGCGCCAGAATCCGGGGCTGGAAAACAGAACCGTGTCATCAATATCGAACCCAACCGCCATTGGTGGACGCCCTGCGAGGCTATTTTCAATTTGTGCGACCGATACCCAATGGACAGGTGCCTGTTCAGCAAGTCTGGCAACGTTAGTGCCGGGATTAAGCGGTGAAGGTGAAGAGGCCAGTGCAACAGCGGAACTGTTTAGAGCGAACAATAAGCAAACGGCACTCAATGCCTGTGTGATCTTGCGCATATTTTTCCCTAAATAGTCAGTAAGTTGAAACTTTTTATTGTGATATTTGTTGAAAAAACCATCTGACCATAACGCCAGCAGTGTGAGAAAGGAAGGATTATCTGCGGCTTTTGTGAAGAAAGGGAGCAGGATCACATGAGACCAGCCCATGTTTGTTAATATTTAATAACTTAATGTATTTCCATAGAATAATAGAGCAGGCGGCTATTCAACCGCCTGCTGGCGAACCTTACATCACCGCAGCAAATGCCTTTGCCACACGCTGCACGTTTGCAGAGTTAAGCCCCGCCACGCACATACGCCCGCTGGCGATCAGGTAAACACCAAACTCTTCACGCAGTCGGTCAACCAGGGCGGCGCTTAAACCGGTATAGCTGAACATACCGCGTTGCTTAAGCAGATAATCGAAATTACGCTCCGGCATCTCAGTACTCAGCACCTGCACCAGTTGCTGACGCATTGCCAGAATACGGGTACGCATTTCTTCTACTTCTGCCAGCCAGTTGGCTTTCAACGCCTCATCATTCAGCACCGTTGCCACCACCTGCGCACCAAAATTCGGCGGACTGGAGTAAATACGGCGCACAGTGGCTTTCAATTGCCCCAGCACGCGGCCTGCGGCTTCGACATCTTCACACACTACCGAAAGACCGCCGACACGTTCGCCGTACAGCGAGAAAATTTTCGAGAGTGAATTGCTCACCAGAGCGGACAATCCGGCACTGGCAATGGCGCGAATGGCGTAGGCATCCTCGTCCATACCAGCACCAAATCCTTGATAGGCGATATCAAGGAATGGGATAAGCTCACGTGTCTTGAGGATTTCAATCACCGCATCCCACTGGTCATTGGTGAGATCGGCGCCTGTTGGGTTATGGCAACACGGATGCAACAGCACAATACTGCGGGCGGGCAGTGTTTTCAGCGTCGCCAGCAAGTCGCTAAAACGCACACCGTTGGTCGCTTCGTCATACCAGGGGTAAGTGCTCACTTCGAATCCTGCACCGGCGAATATTGCTACGTGGTTTTCCCAGGTAGGATCGCTGACCCAGACGCCTGATTCAGGGAAATAGCGTTTCAGGAAGTCAGCGCCCACTTTTAATGCCCCCGAGCCGCCGAGGGTTTGAATGGTCGCCACACGCTGTTGTTGCAACACCGGATGGTTCGCACCGAACAACAGCGGCGCAAGAGCATGGCGATAGCTGTTAAGCCCTTCCATCGGCAAATAAAGCGAAGCGCCGTGAGGCTGCGCATTCAGGCGCGCTTCCGCTTCTGCGACGGCTTTTAGTTGCGGGATAATCCCGTCTTCGTTGTAGTACAGGCCGATACTTAAATTCACTTTGTCGCCGCGAGGATCTTCTTTAAAACGCTCCATAAGCGAAAGAATCGGGTCGCCAGCGTAGGCGTCAACTTTTTGAAACACGCGATGGTTCTCCAGGTTTACAGGCAGGTGGTTAAAACACAATAAACCGGAAGATGGGGAAGATCGAGAGGATGTTTAGCAATAAGCGGCAATTAATAACGTAGCGCGGCTGATGAAAAACGCAAAACCTCCAGTGACACAAACGACAAGAGTGTATCAATTTATTGAATTTACATTGCGTTGCTGGCCGGATAAGGCTTTCACACCACACCCGGCACAGACAATCAAATATTGCTGAACGATTAATCGACGTATTTCATCGCCACCCTTGACGTCAGGCGCGTGATAAGTTCGTAAGCACTTACTTTTGTCATTGCAGCGATTCGCTCAACCGGCAGACCTTCACCCCACAGAATCACCGGATCACCCGCTTTATCCTGCGCCTCTGGGCCTAAGTCTACGCAGA
Source organism: Escherichia sp. MOD1-EC6098 (assembly GCF_002965865.1). Classification (NCBI taxonomy): domain Bacteria; kingdom Pseudomonadati; phylum Pseudomonadota; class Gammaproteobacteria; order Enterobacterales; family Enterobacteriaceae; genus Escherichia; species Escherichia sp. MOD1-EC6098. Next base: position 54,644 of record NZ_PTSN01000011.1, on the reverse strand, counting down.
TCATATCCATCGCAACTCGCCCGACGATTGGCACTTCGCGGCCATTGACCAGCACTGGCGTACCGGACGGAGCTGCGCGAGGGTAGCCATCGCCATAACCCATCGCCACAACGCCAAGACGGGTATCACGTTCGCTGATCCATGTTCCGCCATAACCTACAGGCTCCCCGGCTTTATGCCCACGCACAGCAATCAGACTGGAGGTCAGAGACATCACTGGCTGGCAACCGAAATCAGCACCGGTGGAGCCATCTTCCAGCGGCGATACACCGTAAAGAATGATGCCGGGGCGCACCCAGTCAAAATGCGACTGTGGCCATAACAAGATTCCACCCGATGCGGCGATTGAACGCTTGCCGGGCCTGCCTTCGCAAAAGGTATTGAAGATATCGAGTTGTTTCTCAGTCGCGCCGCATTTTGGCTCATCAGCGCGAGCAAAGTGGCTGACAATATTCACCGGCTGACGGACGTTTTTGCATTGCGTAAGTCGTTGATAAAACGCCTCAGCTTGTTCCGGTAACACGCCCAGTCGGTGCATACCGGTGTCGAGTTTCATCCAGACGGTAACTGGCTCCTCCAGATTAGCCTCTTCCAGAGCAGCAAGCTGTTCTTCGTTATGCACGGCGGTATGCAGATGTTCAGCGGAGATCGTCGACAAATCGTCTGCTTCAAAAAAACCTTCCAGTAACAAAATAGGTTGCGTGATGCCCCCCGCTCTAAGCCGCAGAGCTTCTTCGAGACGGGCGACGCCAAAAGCGTCAGCATCGGGGAGCGTTCGCGCGGTCTCAATCAGACCGTGACCGTAGGCGTTCGCTTTCACCACCGCAACCAGTTTACTGGCAGGTGCCAGTTCACGCAGACGTTGCAGGTTGTGTCGCAGAGCGCGGCGGTTAATCACAACAGTTGCCGCTTGCATTTGTGTTCCTTGATAAGTGTTTGCTTTAATTACCTGATTTATAAAATAATTATTACTCGTCGTCGTATTGCGGCCCTGCGTAATTATCAAAGCGCGACCATTGACCGTTAAAGGTCAGCCGTACCGTCCCGATTGGGCCGTTACGTTGTTTACCGATAATAATTTCCGCGATGCCTTTTAAATCACTGTTTTCGTGATAAACCTCATCACGATAGATAAACATGATCAAGTCCGCATCCTGCTCGATGGAGCCGGATTCACGCAGGTCAGAGTTGACCGGGCGTTTGTCGGCACGTTGTTCCAGAGAGCGGTTCAACTGCGAGAGTGCCACCACCGGCACGTTCAGCTCTTTTGCCAGCGCTTTTAGCGAGCGGGAGATTTCTGCAATTTCCAGCGTACGGTTATCGGAAAGCGCCGGTACGCGCATCAATTGCAGGTAGTCGATCATGATAAGCCCGATGCCGCCGTGCTCACGGGCAATACGGCGCGCGCGGGAGCGCACTTCCGTTGGCGTCAGGCCGGAGGAATCATCGATATAGATATTACGTTTTTCGAGCAAAATGCCCATCGTGCCGGAAATGCGCGCCCAGTCTTCATCATCAAGCTGCCCGGTACGGATTTTGGTCTGGTCAACACGTGACAGTGACGCCAGAGAACGCATCATAATCTGTTCTGATGGCATCTCCAGCGAGAAGATCAATACCGGTTTATCCTGCAACATCGCCGCATTTTCAACGAGGTTCATCGCAAATGTCGTTTTACCCATCGACGGACGTGCCGCGACGATGATCAAATCCGACGGCTGCAAACCCGCGGTTTTTTTGTTGAGATCGTCGTAGCCGGTATTAACACCGGTTACACCATCGTGCGGCTGCTGGAAAAGTTGCTCAATACGTGCCACCGTGGCGTCGAGCACATCAGCGATGTTCTTCGGTCCTTCGTCTTTATTGGCACGACTTTCGGCAATTTTAAAGACGCGAGACTCAGCAAGGTCGAGCAGGTCTTCACTGGTGCGTCCTTGCGGATCAAAACCGGCTTCGGCAATCTCATTAGCAACCGAGATCATCTCACGGACAACGGCACGTTCGCGCACGATGTCGGCATATGCACTGATGTTTGCCGCACTTGGCGTATTTTTTGACAGTTCCGCCAGATAGGCAAAACCACCAACGCTGTCGAGTTGCCCCTGGCGCTCCAGCGATTCTGCCAGGGTGATCAGGTCGATGGGGCTACCGCTTTCCTGCAAACGCGCCATTTCGGTAAAGATATGACGGTGCGGACGGGTGTAGAAATCGTCTGCCACCACACGCTCGGCCACATCATCCCAGCGTTCGTTATCCAGCATTAAACCGCCCAACACCGACTGCTCCGCTTCGATCGAGTGCGGAGGCACTTTCAGCCCGGCAACTTGTGGATCGCGTTCGCGGGGTTCAGTTTGTTGTTTGTTGAAGGGTTTATTGCCTGCCATAACGAATGGTGTTACCTGATGTTGAACGGGGGACAAGAGAGTATAGCGAGAAACGGTTTCTCGCTACAGCATTTAACGCCCCTGCTTTCCGGTGGAAGCGCGAATTTGCAGGGTTGGGCGATAAACGTAATGGCTGAGCGGCGCATCAGGTTGCGCGATACGCCGTAGAATTTGCTGCGCCGCTTGTTTCCCCAGCGCCAGTGGTTCTACCGCAATGGTGGTTAACGGCGGGTTACTGTAAGCGCAAGCCGCCACGCCGTCATTACCAATCAGCGAAATATCTTTTCCGGCAAGCACCCCTCTTTCGCCTAACGCCGATTCCGCGCCAAAAGCCATGAGATCGTTATAACAAATTACTGCTGTCGGTGGCGAAGGCATATCTAACAGTTGTTGCATCAACTGGTAGCCGTTGGCCTGAGTCGGTTCAGCACGCAGCGAAAAAGCATCAGTACTCCACGGTTGTAAACCATGATGGTTCATCGCCTCCAGATATCCCTGATAACGCATATGGTGCGTAAGCCCCCCAATAAACACGATGTCCCGGTGTCCTTGTTGAATGAGATATTCCGTAGCTTCCCGGACACCTGCGTGGCTGTCCACGCCAACGTAATCGACGGGCAATTGTTGCCAGTCAAGAGGGCGCATCGTGATTAATAAGGGTGTGGAACTGTTGGCATAACGCTGTAAATCGGCTTCTGAGGTGCTGTTTACTGGACAGAGGACAATGCCCGCGACGTGGTGTTCCAGCAAGGTATCAAGTACCTGTTTTTGCCGATCGCTACGCTGGGAGGTATTGGACATTACGGTGATAAAACCGTGCTCCGCCAGCGTCATCTCAAGGCCCATTGTAAATTCAGCGAAGAAAGGGTTGGTCAAATCATCAATCACCACGCCGATAGTCAGTGATTTTTGCGAACGTAAATTGGCGGCAAAACGGTTATAGACATAGCCTAATTGCTCAATGGCTTGTTGGACTTTTTGTTGAGTCTCTTTTTTGATCAACGGACTGTCGTTGAGTACCAGCGACACGGTCGATTTCGAAACGCCAGCCGCACGTGCAACATCGGTTAATGTTACCCGCTTTCTTCCTGTATCCGACTTCGCCATGACTACTCCAATCCCCCATAAGATCAAGGCATTTACTTTATCATAATCTCCTTTTGCTCATGCGATCCGTTACCCCCGGGATCGCAGGAGATCGTCGTTTCGATCACAGATTCACACTTCGCTTATTGTTTTTTTTGCACACCAATCGTACAAATTACGCATAAATTAGATCGTTCCAATTAATTTATAATCACTATTACATTGTTATACATGCATATTTTTAATTATTTTTATATCGAAATAAGGAAATTATTATGTGCTCTGTACGCACGATCACTGCATCGGAAGCTGCAGATTTGATTGCTGATGGCGCAGTTGTCACCGTCTCCTCCTCCAGTGGAATGGGTTGCCCGGATGTCGTGCTGGCGGCAATAGGTGAACGCTTTCAACGTGCCGGACATCCGCAAAACATCACTACCATCCACCCTATCGCTGCAGGTGATATGTATGGCGTAAAAGGTGTCGATCATCTGGCGCAACCGGGCTTACTGGCAAAAGTGATCGCAGGCTCCTACCCCTCCGGGCCATCATCAATGACGCCTCCGTTAATCTGGCAAATGATCAATGACAACGCGATCCCCGCCTGGAATCTGCCTTCCGGGATCTTATTTGATATGCACCGGGAAGCCGCGGCTCATCGCCCTGGCGTGCTGACACAAACAGGTATGGATACTTATGTAGATCCCCTGTTGCAGGGCGGTGCAATGAATGAAAAAGCGGCGCAACAATCTCTGGTTGAACGTGTTCGATTTGCTAACGACGACTGGCTGTTTTTCCCCAGTATCGTGCCCCAGGTGGCTATCATTCGCGCTACTACTGCCGATGAACGCGGCAATCTGACTTATGAACATGAAGGGGCTTATCTTGGGCCACTGGAACAAGCCACCGCCGTTCGCAATAACGGTGGAATCGTAATTGCGCAAGTAAAACGGCAGGTTGCTGCCGGAAGCCTGAAACCAAAAGAGGTGCGTATTCCTGGTGTATTGGTGGATTACATCGTAATTGCACCGGAACAAACACAAACCACGCAAACGCAATACGAACCTGCTATTTCCGGCGAAATCAGTCGTCCGCTGTCAGACTTTAGTTATATGGAACATAGCCCGGCGCGGGTTATTGCCCAGCGAGTCGCGCAAGAACTACAACGTGGTGATGCGGTAAATATTGGCTTTGGTATTTCTGCCAACGTGCCGCGTATTTTGCTGGAACAAGGTCGCCACGGTGACGTCACCTGGCTGCTGGAACAAGGGGCGATTGGCGGAGTTCCACTGCTGGAATTTCAGTTCGGCTGCGCTTCTAATGCGGAAGCATTTTTGCCCTCTCCCCAGCAATTCACCTATTTCCAGGGCGGTGGCTTTGATCTCACTCTGATGTCATTTTTACAAATCGGCGCAGATGGCTCAGTAAACGTCTCGCATCTGCCCGCTCGTCCACATGTGACTGCCGGATGCGGTGGTTTTATTGATATCACTTCACATGCGAAGCGGATTATTTTCTCTGGCTTTTTCAATGCGGGTGCACAGCTACAACTGGAAGATGGCCAACTACGTATCATTAAAGAAGGCAAAGCCAAAAAACTGGTGCAAGAAGTCGCCCACGTGACGTTCTCTGGCAAACGCGCGATGGCGCGAGGTCAACAAGTGCAATACATCACTGAACGCTGCGTGTTGGAATTAACACCAGACGGGTTACTGGTCACGGAAATTGCCCCGGGTATTGAGCCTGAACGCGACATTCTCTCCCAAAGCGATGCCCCACTCCGTCTGGCAGACGATCTCAAGTTAATGAATCCCCTCTATTTTCAACAAGGAAGTGACCATGAGTAACGGCACCATTGACCTCCTGCGCAACGATTTCGTTGCCACACTGGTGATTAACCGCCCGGCGAAACTCAACGCATTAACTCCGGAGATGCTTGAACAGCTACTGACACATTGCCATACGCTGGAAACTGATTCGGAGATCCGCGTGGTACTACTGACCTGTGCCAGTGAAAAAGCATTTTGTGTCGGCGCGGATATTCATCGCTGGTCCTCTCTTTCTGCGCTCGATATGTGGCGCAACTGGATCCGTCGCAGTCATCAGGCATTTGACGCACTGGCACAACTGCCACAGCCCGTAATTGCTCTGATGCACGGCCTCGCCTATGGCGGTGGCCTGGAACTGGCTGCTACCGCCGATATCCGTATTTGTAGCGACGAAGCACGGATGGCGCTACCAGAAACCGGGCTGGCGACCGTGCCTGGCTGGTCAGGTACTCAGCGGCTGACGGCACTGATTGGGCGCTCACTGGTGAAAGAATTGATATTTACGGGCGAACCACTGGATGCGCAACGTGCACTGTCCTGCGGACTGGTAAATCGTGTTGTCGCCAGAGAAGCGTTACACGATGCCGGGCAGCAACTGGCACAACGTATCGCCCAGCGCGCTCCCATTGCTGTGCAGCTAGCCAAACAGGTTATTGATGCCGGTGAAGGTATTGCCGTGGCCTCAACGCTTGAAGCACTGGCTGGCGCTTTTTCCTCCACTACTCAAGATGCTCGTGAAGGCAGTCAGGCATTTGCCGAGAAGCGTCAACCGAACTTTAGCGCCCGATAACTTAACGTTTCATTTTGGATTTTAACAACAACGCAGAATCCCATTGATTTTGGGCGGATCTCTTTTATCCGTCTGAAAGGAGATACATCATGCAACCTACACAACTAGCTGAAAAAACGAATGTTTCATCAGCAGATCTACGTCGCGCGGCGTGGACCTGCTCTCTCGGCAGCGCACTGGAATACTACGATTTCGCACTTTACAGCCTGGCCTCCGCCATTATTTTTGGGCCACTCTTTTTTCCTAATCAGGAACCGGGAATGGCGCTTATCGCCAGTTTTGGTACTTACTTTCTCGGGTTTGCCGTCAGACCGGTAGGCGGCATTCTCTTCGGCTCATTAGGTGATCGTCTGGGACGTAAATTTGTCCTGCTCGCAACGGTGTTGTTAATGGGGATCGCCAGCACGTTGATTGGGGTTTTACCCACCTACGAAACAGCAGGGATCTGGGCACCGATCATGCTTATCGCATTACGCCTGTTACAAGGGCTTGGCGCGGGTGCGGAACAGGCTGGAGCGGCTGTACTGATGACCGAATATGCCCCCAACGGCAAACGGGGTTATTACGCTGCGCTGCCGTTCCTTGGTATTCAGATTGGCACGTTTATGGCATCTGCCGTTTACTTCATCCTGCTCCACAATGTGACAAATCTTGCCGAAACCTGGTGGTGGCGTCTGCCCTTCCTCTCCAGCGTGGTGATTATCGCGGTGGCCATTTATATTCGTCTGCATCTTAAAGAGTCACCGTCATTCGCCAAACTTGAAGCTCGCCAACAAGTTACAGAATCACCTTTACGCAATTTGCTGAAAACGTCACGCCGCAACGTCTTCGTGGGGATTGGTTTGCGCCTGGCAGAAAACGGCGGCTCTTCGATTTATCAGGCTTTAGCTATTAGCTATATCGTTGGTGTGGTTGGGCTGGATAAATCGGTCGGCACACTGTGTCTAATGTCCGCGGTGGTGGTAGGCGCAATTATGGTGCCCGTTGCTGGTTGGCTGACAGACCGCTTCGGCAGGGTTATTGTCTATCGCAGCCTGGCAATTTTTCAGCTATTGATCACCTTTCCGGTATGGTGGTCTTTCAGCCACGGCAATGTTCCGGTCACGATTGTCTCTCTTTCTCTGGCGTTGGGTGTTGGGGCATGGGGGATGTTCGGCGCTCAGGGCGCTTTCCTGCCGGAATTGTTTGGTGCCCGCCATCGTTATATTGGCGTAGCACTGGCAAGGGAAGTTTCTGCAGTTATCGCGGGTGGGATCGCCCCGCTGGTTGGCTCAGCCATCATCTCCTGGGTAATTCACACCAACGATCCAAGCGGTATTGCCGCCTGGATGCCAATTGCGATTTACCTCAGTCTGTTGACCGTTGGCACGATCATTGCGACCTTTTTTGCGCCAGAAACACGCGATCGTGATCTTGATGATCTGGCCGATGCAAGCGTGATCACCGTCTCCCGACGCAATCAAACTACGGGGTCATACCATGACGCATAATGTCTCTGAATCCATTATCGATTCCCTGATAGACGTGAAAATGCCCCATTACGCACCGCTGGCTCAGACCAGCGGGTATATCGACCTCAACGGTTCACTATTGCCAGAGTACCTTTGCAACACTCTGGTTTTGGGAAGCGGTGCCGCCGGGTGGCGTGCCGCAGTTGAGCTCAAGCGACAGAATGTCGATGTGATGGTAGCCTCCAGCAAAGCCTTCTGGGGCACTTCCGCCTGTTCTGGTTCTGATAAACAAACGCTTCACACCGCCAATACTCGTGCAAATGGTGACCATTTTCTGGCATTAAGTGACTCTCTGGCGGCGGGTGGTTCGATGGATTATGACACTGCATATGTTGAGGCCGTCGGATCAGTGAACACCTGTGAAGTACTGAAATATCTGGGTCTGGATCTGCCAGAAGATCTCTTTGGCGCAACGTTGCGTTATCAAACCGATCACGATGAGTTTGGCCGCGCAACCAGTTGCGGCCCACGCACATCGCGCCTGATGGTTAAGGTGCTGGCTCAGGAGGCAATGCGCCTTAATATCCCTCTTTGCGATCACACAACAGCGATTCGTATCCTGACCAGTGATGAAGGAGAAAATAGACGAGTCGCAGGGGTGATCGCAATCGATAAAGCCTGTCGGGATAATCCCTGGCGAATGGTAGTGATTCGCTGCCAACATCTGGTTTTAGCCACGGGCGGGCCTGGTGAACTTTATCGTGACAGTGTCTATCCGGTGAACTGCTTTAGTGCGTTGGGCATGGCACTGGAAGCAGGTATAACCCTGGTGAATCTTACGGAAAGTCAGTTTGGTATCGGTACACCGCGCAGCCAGTTTCCGTGGAATCTTTCCGGTACTTACATGCAAGCAATGCCGCGCATCTACTCGCAGGACCACTCCGGACGTCAGTATAATTTTCTGGCAGCTTATTACCCCACGACTCGTATGCTGGCCTCCGCTATATTTCGCAAAGGTTACCAATGGCCGTTTCACGCGGAACGAATGCTGGACTATGGCTCCAGCCTGCTAGATGTCGCGGTATATGAGGAGACACAAAAAGGGCGCGATGTTTTCCTCGATTTTCTGCAGGAACCGGCCCCCGCAGCGGACGGAACGCCATTCAACCTGCAGGAACTGGATGATGATGTCATCGGCTATCTGCAAGAAAATCACGCTCTGTTGGCGCAACCACTGGCGCGATTAACACAGATGAATCCACTGGCTCTTCGTTTGTATCAGATGCATGGTCATGACCTGACTGCCTCACCACTAAAATTTACGTTAAACAATCAACATCTTAATGGCGGAATTGATGTTGATATTTGGGGGCGTACCTCGCTAATTGGTTGTTATGCTGTCGGAGAAAATGCCGGAACACATGGTGTCACGCGCCCTGGTGGATCAGCGCTCAATGCCGGGCAAGTTTTTGCCCGCCGCTGTGCATTGCATATTGCTCATCAGAAAAGCCAAAACCTCCCTCTCGAGAGGCAACAAATTCTCAGTACGATTAACGAGGCGCAACAGTACCTGAATCAAGGACTGCTGCGCGACGACGTGCGAGAAGCGATACAAAATACCATGAGCCACCATGCTGCAATTTTGTGTCATACACAGGGGATCAACGCTGCCGCGCAAACCATAGCAACACTCTGTGAAGATATTCGCCGGGAAGGTATTCAAAGCGATGAAAACAGCCTCGCCCAATCTTTCCAGTGGCGGCAAAGTGCGCAACTGGCGCTGGCGGTACTGCGCTCTTTACAATGCTATATCGAAAACGGTGGAGGAAGTCGTGGTGCCAGAGCGATCTATGATGGTGAAGCCGGTATCGCACCGCAAACACCCGGTGGGCCACTCCTGACCTGGCGTTTTCGGCCTGAAAATCAGGATGCCCGGCAATTTATGATTTGTGTTTGTCTGGATGCTAATAGTTACCAAACCTGGACTCGCCCGTGCCGTGAGCGAGGCGTATTAACGCTAACCAACTTTGAGCACCAGTGGCAAAACTGGATTTTGGCGACGCTGTTTCATACTGACCAGAGATATTCCGGGTTGTGACCGCAGACCGGAAAAAATCCCCGCGTGGCCTGGCGACTACTGTTAGGCTTAAAACAGATATGTCGCTCAGTAAAGGAGTTTAAATGGCAACGCGCATCGAATTTCACAAGCATGGTGGCCCGGAAGTACTGCAAGCCGTGGAGTTTACTCCTGCCGATCCAGCAGAGAATGAAATCCAGGTCGAAAATAAAGCGATTGGCATCAATTTTATCGACACGTATATCCGCAGCGGCCTTTATCCGCCGCCATCACTGCCCAGTGGATTAGGCACCGAAGCGGCTGGCATAGTAAGTAAAGTCGGCAGTAGTGTGAAACATATTAAAGCAGGCGATCGCGTGGTCTATGCGCAGGCGGCATTAGGGGCTTACAGTTCTGTGCATAACGTCAATGCTGATAAAGCAGCGATTCTGCCAGCAGCGATCTCTTTTGAGCAAGCTGCCGCCTCGTTCCTGAAAGGCTTAACGGTTTATTATCTGCTGCGTAAAACCTATGAAATCAAACCTGACGAGCAATTCCTGTTTCATGCCGCGGCGGGTGGTGTGGGCCTGATAGCCTGTCAGTGGGCGAAAGCCTTAGGGGCGAAACTTATTGGCACCGTGAGCACCGCGCAAAAAGCACAAAGTGCCATAAAAGCCGGGGCATGGCAGGTGATTAACTATCGCGACGAAAATCTGGTCGAGCGATTAAAAGAGATCACCGACGGCAAGAAAGTGCGCGTGGTATACGATTCCGTAGGCAAAGATACCTGGGAACGGTCGCTGGATTGTCTGCAACGTCGCGGTTTAATGGTCAGTTTTGGCAACTCATCAGGCGCGGTTACCGGTGTGAACTTAGGCATTCTCAATCAGAAAGGCTCGCTGTATGTGACGCGCCCTTCCTTGCAAGGCTATATCACTACGCGAGATGAGTTAACCGAAGCCAGTAATGAACTGTTTTCATTAATTGCCAGCGGCGTGATTAAGGTCGATGTCGCGGAGCAACAAAAATATCCGCTGAAGGATGCGCGGCGCGCGCATGAGATTCTGGAAAGCCGGGCAACGCAGGGTTCCAGTCTACTGATCCCATAAAGAAATTGGGCTTCCACCTGGGAAGCCCTTTCTTTTATAGTTCGGCTGTATGTAGGGTACAGCTCGATGAATTTGTTTGACGCGCAATAGTGACAGATTTGATTATCAATTCCTATTTTGTTCTAAGGATAAAACCTTAGGTTGTGATCATCCGCACAATCCCTTAGTAACGCCAGCGGTCATAGCGCTGATATTTCGGCACTTTTGGTGCTTTAATCGTCTTGATTACCCACACTACTGCAATCGCCAACAACAGCCACGGCAACAACTTGATCATCAATGCCAGCATACCGCCGAGGAACATAATGGCCGTCGCCACAACCAGCGCGGCGATAATACCCAGCAACGAAACACCAGTGACCATCAACATGACAAAAAAGCCAATAACGAAAAGTAGTTCCAGCATGATGTTCTCCCAAAAATGAAATCTCTTGCTGCCATTACAAGAATCATGCCAAAAACTAATATATTGATTTATCAAAGAAAACGCCCCGCGACCGTGCGCAGGGCGTAGTGAATTTGACTACTTTATGGTGAAAAATTAACGCTTGTCCGCCACCAGTTTGAGCGCGTGTTCCAGCACGTTAATATCGGCACCTGCTTTATGGGCATTTTCACTTAAATAACGCCGCCACTGCCGCGCGCCAGGGATCCCCTGGAACAACCCCAACATATGGCGGGTGATATGACCGAGATACGTACCCTGGCTAAGCTCGCGTTCAATGTACGGATACATGGCTCGTACCACCGCCACCGGATCGGCATCGGTATCCGAGGAACCAAAAATCTCACGATCCACCGCCGCCAGAATGCCGGGGTTTTGATACGCCTCGCGCCCGACCATCACACCATCCATATGTTGCAAATGCGCTTTAGCCTCTTCCAGCGACTTAATACCACCGTTAATCGACATCGTCAGATGCGGGAAATCACGCTTCAGTTGATAGACGCGCGGGTAATCGAGCGGCGGGATTTCACGGTTTTCTTTCGGACTTAAACCAGAAAGCCAGGCTTTACGCGCGTGGATGATAAACATCTCGCATTCGCCTTTGCCGGAAACGGTGTTGATGAAGTCACAGAGAAATTCATAACTGTCCTGATCATCAATGCCAATACGCGTTTTCACCGTCACCGGAATCGACACCACATCGCGCATCGCTTTCACGCAGTCGGCTACCAATTGCGCATTGCCCATCAGGCACGCGCCAAACATCCCGTTCTGCACCCGGTCAGATGGGCAGCCAACATTCAGGTTGATCTCATCGTATCCGCGCGCTTGTGCCAGCTTCGCACATTGCGCCAGCGCCGCCGGATCGCTTCCACCCAACTGCAACGCCACCGGATGCTCTTCTTCACTGTACGCCAGGTAATCACCTTTACCGTGAATAATCGCCCCGGTGGTCACCATTTCGGTATAGAGCAACGTATTGCGGGAAAGCAGACGCAGGAAATAGCGGCAGTGTCTGTCCGTCCAGTCGAGCATAGGAGCAATCGAGAAACGGTGTGCGGGATAAGCGGTTTGTGATTCTGCTGACATGGCGATTTTTTAAGCATCCGGTGAATTTGGGGCGCTACTATAGCATAACGAATATGCGATCAGGCAATGTGACAGCTATGTCCCCTGTTCTCGGCGTTTAAGTGAGAACTATGGTAAAGTAAGGACATTCTTAACCCCACTTTGAGGTGCCCAATGGAAAAGACCACAACGCAGGAGTTATTAGCGCAGGCTGAGAAACTCTGTGCGCAGCGAAATGTGCGCCTGACCCCGCAGCGCCTGGAAGTGTTGCGTTTGATGAGCCTGCAGGAAGGGGCAATCAGCGCCTACGATCTGCTTGATTTGCTGCGTGAAGCCGAGCCGCAAGCCAAGCCGCCAACGGTTTATCGCGCACTAGATTTTCTGCTTGAGCAGGGTTTTGTACATAAGGTGGAATCCACCAACAGCTATGTGCTCTGCCACCTGTTTGATCAACCAACTCATACCTCCGCAATGTTTATTTGCGATCGCTGCGGCGCAGTGAAAGAAGAGTGTGCGGAAGGTGTAGAAGACATCATGCATACACTGGCTGCAAAAATGGGTTTTGCCCTGCGGCATAATGTGATTGAAGCGCACGGATTATGTGCAGCGTGCGTGGAAGTAGAAGCGTGTCGCCATCATGATCAGTGCCAGCATGACCACTCTGTACAGGTGAAAAAGAAACCACGTTAAGAGGGCGTACGTCCTTGTACACATCGGGCAGGAGGGATTAATTACCAGCGGTAATCATGGCGTTTTTCCCAGCTATCAACCTCTTTCTCTGCCTGATCTTTCTGGTAACCGTAACGTTCCTGGATTTTACCCACTAACTGGTCACGTTTACCTTCAATGACCGTCATATCATCATCGGTCAGTTTTCCCCATTGCTCTTTCACTTTACCTTTGAACTGTTTCCAGTTACCGCCGACTTCGTCTTTATTCATATTCAAGTCCTCATCGTTAGGTGGTGAATGAGAGTACGCTCGCTTTTCTTCTGAACGTGGGATTAAGTGTAGTCAGGAATTTGGCTCAGGATTATTTATTCAGAATTTTTAACCATCACGTTTCAGCAAACCAGGTTCCATTGCGCCAGTGACGCCGCCAGATAGCCGCCAGAGAAAGCCCGCGCAGAGCCAGAAAGACGGTTAATGCCAACCACAACCCATGATTACCCAACCACGGCAATGTGAGTAACGTAAGTGCAAAACCTGCCGCTGCCACTGCCATGCTGTTTCGCATTTCGGCGGCGCGCGTTGCGCCAATAAACATGCCATCCAGCAGATAACACCAGACTCCCACCAGCGGCAAAATGACCTGCCAGATAAGGTAACGATCGGCCAGATTCTGAATTTGGGTTAACGAGGTCAGCAACGCGATAATGTGTTCCCCTGCCAGCAGATAAACTACAGAAAACAACAGTGCCACGACACCTGACTGGCGGCACGCTGCGCGCCAGATATCCAGCAATTGACTACCGTCACGCGCGCCATACGCCTGACCAGAATGCGCTTCAACGGCGTAGGCAAAGCCATCCAACGCATAGGCGGTGAAGGTGAGTAACGTCATCAGAACCGCGTTAACAGCGATAATATCGCTCCCCAGCCGCGCGCCAATAACCGTTATTGCGCCAAAGCAGAGTTGCAACAGCAATGAGCGAAGCATGATGTCGCGGTTAAGCGCCAGTAAGCGACGGAAGTTTCCTCGCCAGGCTGTTTTCAGCATTTCGCCGGAGATACCGCGCAGTTTGAGGATTTTACGTACCATGAGCAGACCAATCAGCAACGTCGCATATTCTGCAACAACCGTCGCCAGCGCTGCGCCCTGCACGTTCATATGCAGTCCCATCACCAGCCAGATATCCAGCACAATGTTGAGGATATTGCCAACCACTAACAAAATCACTGGCGCACGGGCATATTGCACACCGAGCAACCAGCCAAGCAGCACCAGATTCGCCAGCGACGCCGGGGCGCTTAGCCAACGGATTTCAAGAAAGCGCCGCGCCTGTTCCAGCACTGCTTCGCTACCGCCAACAATATGCAGCGCCAGATCGATAATCGGCGTACGCAGTAGAGCAATCAACGCCCCAGCCCCCAACGCCAACAGCAACGGCTGCACCAGCGCCCGCGCTAATGCCTGAGGATTTTGAGCACCAAAAGCCTGTGCAGTAAGCCCGGTAGTACTCATACGCAAAAACAGCAACAGCATAAAGAGAAAGCTGGTCGCCGTTGCACCAACCGCCACGCCGCCCAGATAAACCGGACTATCAAGATGACCAATAACCGCCGTATCAACCAACCCCAGCAAGGGAACGGTAATATTGGAGAAGATCATGGGTAAGGCGAGATGCCAGAGCGCTTTATCAGATGAAGTGAGGAATGCCATGCCGACAAGCCTGATGAAGAGAGATGAAAAACAAACCGCGACGCCAGGCGGCATCGCGGTATCAGAGATATATTACAGCCAGTCGCCGTTGCGAATAACCCCAACTGCCAGCCCTTCAATAGTGAAGCTCTGCTGACGAAGGTCAACGACAATCGGTTTAAACTCACTGTTTTCTGGCAGCAGTTCGACTTTATTACCCTGCTTTTTCAGACGTTTAACGGTAACTTCGTCATCAATACGCGCGACAACGACCTGACCATTACGTACATCCTGGGTTTTATGCACTGCCAGCAGATCGCCATCCATAATGCCGATATCTTTCATCGACATCCCGCTGACGCGCAGCAGGAAATCGGCATTCGGTTTGAACAGGGAAGGATCGACCTGATAATGACCTTCAATATGCTGTTGCGCCAGAAGCGGTTCACCAGCAGCCACACGGCCTACCAGCGGCAGCCCTTCTTCCTCTTCATGCAACAGACGGATCCCGCGCGATGCGCCGGAAACAATTTCAATAACGCCTTTGCGTGCCAGCGCCTTCAGATGTTCTTCAGCCGCATTTGGGGAACGGAACCCCAAACGCTGCGCGATTTCCGCACGCGTCGGCGGCATACCTGTCTGGCTGATGTGATCACGAATGAGATCAAACACCTCTTGCTGCCTGGCCGTTAACGCTTTCATTCCGCCCCCCTGGGTGTATATACAGTTATGCTGTGAGTATATACAGCAAAAGGTGATTTTGGAACCATAAACTGCACAATAAACCAGAGATTTATCGAATTCTGGAAGGGTTATCCAAAATGCGACCATAACAGGATGCACCAGGTAATCACTGCGACGATAATCGCGATCAACACCGCCGCGGACCCCATATCTTTCGCTCGCCCGGAAAGCTCATGGTATTCGGAGCCAATACGGTCAACTACGGCCTCGATGGCGCTATTGAGAATTTCTACGATCATGACCAACATGACGGAGCTAATAAGCAGTACGCGGGTTATCGCGTCCACATCCAGCCAGCAGGCGATGATCACCGCCAACAATACCGCAACGCCTTCCTGACGGAATGCCGCTTCGTTGATCCATGCTGCGCGTAACCCTTTCCAGGAATAGCCAGCAGCTTTGATAATTCGAGTGAATCCAGTGGTATTATTGGCCATTGAAAGAACCTTTTTACATTATGAGCGTCAATATCAGTGTACCGTTAAATCCGATGACTCGGGTTTGCATAACGCCGCGCGAAACATGAGCGGATACCACAGAATTTCCCATGACTTTCTGCTATCCTTGCCGCGCATTTGCATTATTAACCAGAGGCTTTACATCGTTTATGTCCGGCTGGCCACGAATTTACTACAAATTACTGAATTTACCATTAAGCATCCTGGTAAAAAGCAAGTCTATTCCGGCAGATCCTGCCCCGGAACTGGGACTCGATACCTCTCGTCCAATTATGTACGTTTTACCGTACAACTCAAAAGCGGATTTGCTGACGTTGCGCGCCCAGTGTCTGGCACATGATCTGCCCGACCCATTAGAGCCGCTGGAGATCGACGGCACGCTGCTGCCACGCTATGTGTTTATTCACGGCGGGCCGCGTGTTTTCACCTATTACACGCCAAAAGAAGAATCCATTAAGCTGTTCCACGATTATCTCGACCTGCACCGCAGCAACCCGAATCTGGATGTGCAGATGGTGCCGGTATCGGTGATGTTTGGTCGTGCACCGGGGCGCGAAAAAGGCGAAGTAAACCCACCGTTGCGTATACTCAACGGCGTGCAGAAATTTTTCGCCGTACTGTGGCTTGGTCGCGACAGTTTTGTGCGTTTCTCGCCGTCAGTTTCGCTGCGTCGCATGGCTGATGAACACGGCACGGATAAAATTATCGCCCAGAAACTGGCGCGCGTGGCACGTATGCACTTTGCCCGCCAGCGCCTTGCTGCCGTGGGTCCACGCCTGCCTGCCCGTCAGGACTTGTTCAATAAGCTACTTGCCTCCCGCGCCATTGCCAAAGCGGTAGAAGATGAAGCCCGCAGCAAAAAAATCTCCCATGAAAAAGCGCAGCAAAACGCTATTGCGCTGATGGAAGAGATTGCGGCGAACTTCTCTTACGAGATGATCCGCCTGACTGACCGTATTCTGGGCTTCACCTGGAACCGGCTTTATCAGGGCATCAACGTCCATAACGCCGAGCGCGTTCGCCAGTTGGCCCACGACGGTCATGAGCTGGTATATGTGCCTTGCCATCGCAGTCACATGGACTACCTGCTGCTCTCTTACGTGCTTTATCACCAGGGGCTGGTGCCGCCGCATATCGCCGCTGGGATCAACCTGAACTTCTGGCCTGCCGGGCCGATTTTCCGCCGTCTGGGTGCGTTCTTTATTCGCCGTACGTTTAAAGGCAATAAACTCTACTCCACAGTTTTCCGCGAATATCTCGGTGAACTGTTCAGCCGTGGTTATTCCGTTGAGTACTTTGTGGAGGGTGGACGTTCGCGAACGGGGCGTCTGCTTGATCCAAAAACCGGCACCCTGTCGATGACCATTCAGGCGATGCTGCGTGGCGGTACACGCCCGATTACGCTGATTCCGATCTACATCGGTTATGAGCACGTCATGGAAGTGGGGACTTACGCCAAAGAACTGCGCGGCGCGACGAAAGAGAAAGAGAGCCTGCCACAGATGCTGCGCGGCTTAAGCAAACTGCGTAATCTTGGACAGGGCTATGTCAACTTCGGTGAACCAATGCCGTTGATGACCTATCTCAACCAGCATGTGCCGGACTGGCGCGAATCAATCGACCCCATCGAAGCGGTGCGTCCAGCCTGGTTAACGCCGACGGTGAATAACATTGCCGCCGATCTGATGGTACGCATTAACAACGCAGGGGCGGCAAACGCCATGAACCTGTGCTGTACTGCGCTTCTGGCGTCACGTCAGCGCTCACTCACCCGCGAGCAGTTAACCGAGCAACTCAACTGTTATCTCGATTTGATGCGCAACGTGCCTTACTCCGCGGATTCAACGGTGCCTTCAGCCAGCGCCAGTGAGCTTATCGATCACGCGCTGCAGATGAACAAGTTTGAAGTCGAGAAAGACACCATCGGTGACATCATCATTCTGCCGCGTGAGCAAGCGGTGCTGATGACCTACTATCGCAACAATATTGCGCATATGTTGGTTCTGCCTTCACTGATGGCGGCAATTGTAACGCAGCATCGCCACATCTCCCGCGACGTATTGATGGAGCACGTCAATGTGCTGTATCCAATGCTGAAAGCAGAGCTGTTCCTACGCTGGGATCGCGACGAATTACCGGGTGTGATTGATGCGCTGGCGAATGAGATGCAACGTCAGGGGCTGATTACGCTGCAAGATGATGAATTGCATATCAACCCGGCGCATTCCCGCACGCTTCAGTTGCTTGCCGCAGGTGCGCGCGAAACGCTGCAACGTTATGCCATCACTTTCTGGCTGCTGAGCGCCAACCCGTCAATCAACCGCGGTACGCTGGAAAAAGAGAGCCGCACCGTGGCACAACGTCTCTCTGTGCTACACGGCATCAACGCACCGGAGTTCTTCGACAAAGCGGTGTTCAGTTCTCTGGTGCTGACGCTGCGTGATGAAGGGTATATCAGCGACAGCGGCGACGCCGAACCGGCAGAGACGATGAAGGTGTACCAGTTGCTGGCGGAGTTGATTACATCCGATGTGCGTTTGACGATTGAGAGTGCGACGCAGGGCGAAGGGTAATTGGTGAGCGTTGCCGGATGCGGCGAAACCGCCTTATCTGGCCTACCATGACCTGCAAATTCAATAAATTGCGATGTGTTATGTAGAGCTGATAAGCGCAGCGCATCAGGCAGCTTTTCACAGAAAAAAGCCGGATAATGGACTGCACCCCAAAAGTTGGACACCCAACTGATTAAGGTGCAGTCCATAATCATCCGACTTTTTTTACATCATCAGAAATGCCAGTAACTCATTGCCAGCCCTAAAAATAGTACCAGGCCAACATAGTTATTATTCATAAACGCTTTAAAGCAGGCTTCACGCTCGCGATTGGCAATCAGTTTTTGTTGATAAACAAACAGCGCGCCCGCTACCAGAATTGACCAGTAATATCCCCAGCCTAAGCCATTTAACTCGCCAATAATCGCCATCAGTACCAGTACGCCGACCTGCAAAATGCCGATAATCAACTTATCGTATTGACCAAACAAGATTGCCGTGGACTTAATGCCAATCTTTACGTCGTCGTCACGGTCAACCATCGCGTACTGAGTATCGTAAGCCACCGCCCAGAGAATATTGGCGAGGAACATCAGCCAGCAGCTTAACGGTACTGACTCACTCACTGCGGCAAAAGCCATTGGAATCGACCAGCCAAACGCCGCGCCCAGCACCACTTGCGGTAGATGGGTATAACGTTTCATAAATGGGTAAACCCATGCCAGCACCAGCGCAGCAATCGACAACAGAATGGTCATCGTATTCAGCGTCAGCACCAGTAAGAACGAAATTAGCACCAGCACCACAAACAGTGTGCGCGCCTCTTTCTCAGTCACCGCGCCACTGGGAAGCGGTCGGTTTGCCGTGCGCTTAACATGACCGTCAAACTTACGGTCAGCATAGTCATTCACTACACAACCGGCGGCGCGCATTAGCCAGACGCCAGCAACAAACACCGCCAGGATCCAGAGCTGGGGAACACCTGGTGTCGCCACCCACAGCGCCCACAAAGTTGGCCAGAGCAGCAGTAACGCGCCAATTGGCTTATCCGTACGCATTAAGCGGTGAAACGCCAGCAGCTTATTTTGCGTCAGACTCCACTCCATATTTTTTTCCTCTTAGTACAACGGTGATGCCGGTAAAAATAGTTCGGTCAGCAGCAGCGGCTTACCGCTTAATCGCAGGCGGGAACGTCGTCCCCACAGTCCGGCATCACGGCCTATCTCAATAAAGTCCCGGGTTAATGTCGATGATGTGAACAGATAGCGCCCTAACGGCGTTTTACCCAATTTTTGTAACGCCAGCTCAGGGCCACTTAACGTTGACACAGGAACGACGGTACGCCCGGCAAGCCAGGGTTCACCATCAGCACATAACAAAATTTCACGTAACCAGTAACGAGACTCTTTCGGCAGCAGCGGCAATTCTTCGGGGATTTCATTCTGCTCGACAAACCCTTCGCGGATCATCGTCACACTCACCGTTTTTCCCTGCTGTTCAAAACGTTTGGTCATGGAATCTTCCAGCAACAACCAGTCGAGCAGTTGCGGTTCCAGCGCAGGGATCTCTGCAAAATAGCGCAGCGCACGCAGTTGCGTTAACGCGGGGTGTGACATGCCGAACTCTCCGTTACATAACGTAAAGGCATTGTATCGCAGAAAAGCGTTAACGGGAGATGTAAAGCATATTAAGTGATCTAATACGCAACAATAACGCAACAATCACCAAGGGAGAGAAAAAAAGGTGCATCAGAAGACGCACCAGTTGTTGCAAAATCAGCACTGTGGGGCGTAATTACCCCTTGCCTTTTACACTGCTGATAAAGGTGGAACGGGCAGATGTCGATCCCAGACGTTCAGCTTCATCAAGCAGTTTTAACGCCTTATCAACATCACCTTTCGCGACAGCGTTTTTGATCGCGGTATTAAAATAACTTTCCGTGTCGTTGAGCATAGGTTCGCTTTTCTTCGCTGACACTGGAGCAGGCGCAGCTACGGCTGGCGCTGCCGTGTTGCCTACCGTAACCGGAGCAGGAGCGGAAGAACCAAACAGCGGCCCTACCAACACGCTGGAGCTGGAGTTGGTCTTCACTTTCAGCTTCAGCAAGCCATCAGTGGTATGACGGGCAACCGGATCTGGAATATCCGGCACCGAGTTACCAACGCCTTTGGCATAGGCTTTTGCCGGGTCGAGCAGTTGGGTCGTCTGCTGGAGATCTTTTTCAGTGGTAAAGACCAGAACATAAAGTTTTTGCTGCCCCAGTGCTGGCGTCAGGCGCATAACCCCTTCCAGGCGATCGGCACTCATGACGCCGGGTTCCTGATAGGTGAAATAACTGCTGGGGAAGAAGGCCGATGGCGTCATGTTTTGATCAAGAATCAGCACATTCGGCGCAAATACGCTGGTTTGTTTGTTCACTTCACTGGTCAGCGTCAGAGTAAGCTCGCCAATATTGGCCGGAACGCTGTATGCGGCAACCGGGCCACTGATACCAGGGATGTTCAGTTGTTGGCCGCCGGTCGCCAGTTGGGTCGTCTGAGTCTTAGATTGGTCGACCGGTGTCCAGGTTAATTGTTGCAGCGCGGCAGATGGAATGGCTGGCGCGTCGCTGGTGTTTTGCGGTACGTAGTTGACGTTGGCCAGGCTGATTCCAGGCGCACTCGCCAGCCCCCCTGCTGATAAACAGAGGGCGATGAGACTTTTATTCATTTTCATTGTTTTCACCTCAAAATCTGGAGTTCAGCGGTGGCCAGGCAATAGCGCGCTAAACCCGATAAACAGAGGGGCTTACGCCCTTTATAGATAATGACAACCTGTTTTTATGCCGGATGCGGTGCAAGCACCTTATCCGGCCTACATTCGACAGCGGTTGTAGGCCTGATAAGACGCGACAGCGTCGCATCAGGCGTTGGTTGCCGGATGCGGCGTAAACGCCTTATCCGGCCCAGGTTTTGCTATTACCACCAGATTTCCATCTGGGCACCGAAGGTCCACTCATCGCTATCGCCACGACCGAAACTACCGCCTTCGAAGTTCGCCGGAACAGCTTTGCCGTAGTTCGGGTTAGAAGAGGAACTACCGTTGTAGTCATAACCCCATTTCTCATCCCACTTGGCGTAGGTTGCGAAGACACGAATAGCCGGGCGTGACCAGATGCTGTCGCCAGCCTGCCATTGTTGTGCGAGGGTGATTTTGTACTGGTTATTCTTGTCGCCAGTGCGCTGGGATTCGACGTTGTCGTAGCCGATCTCCATCAAGGTACTCATGATAGGCGTCCACTTGTACATCGGACGAATACCGACGGTCCACCATTTGGTGCCGTTGTCGTTATCCCAGTTGATGTCCTGATACATACCCACGTACATCATGTCCCAATTGTCACCCATAGAAATCGCACCGTGATCCAGGATACGCAGCAGGTGACCGTTGTTGTTGATGTTGTAAGCAAAGTGTTCGTTATCAAATGCGACGCCAGCCCCTTGCGACAGCCCTTTGCCCTGTGAGGTCATAGAGTCTGTTGCGTACTGAACAACAAACTTGTTAAAGCCTTTCAGGATGCTCTGGGTATGCTCGGCAGTGAACATCCAGCCATCTTTCGATGCGCCATCAACCAGACGATAGTTATCACGCAGGTTGGCACGACCGTAGTCGACCCCCAGCTCTAAGGTTCCGCCCGGGTTAATTTCCATCTGCGCTAAACGCACGTCAAAGACGTCGTTCGCAGTTTCGTTGGTATAGTCATAAATATTGTTGCTGGCGAAAGAGGAAGAACCGCCCGCTTCAGAAGAACGCGTTGCTGCCAGGGAAAGTTTACCGAAACCAACGTCGATGTTTTCCAGACCGGCACCAGGACCAGAAATATCCCAGTAGTAGAAGTCGATCATATGAACGTCATGACGCTGATAGAAACGCTTACCAGCCCAAATGGTGGCACCTGGCAGCCATTCAATCAGGTTTTTCCCCTGCACATTCGCTTCACGGAAAGCCGGATCGGTGGCCTCCCAGTCATTCTGTTGTGCTACGGAATAGGCCACGTTAGTGTCGAAATAGAAGCTCTTATCGCCCTCTTTCCACACTTCCTGACCCAATTTTAATTCAGCATAAGTTTCACATTCGTTGCCAAGACGGTATTTACTTTGAGCGCCAGTGGTCTGGAAACACTGTTGTTCACCGCCGCTCCCTGTCCAGCCGATACCGGAACGAGCGTAACCGTGGAAATCCACAGCCATTGCCTGAGCAGACATTACGCCCGCTGCGACGGCAACCGCCAGAGGAAGTTTGCGCAGAGTAATCATCATTCTATCTCCTGAGTCATTGCTTTTCTTTTTTCACATCACCTGTCACAGGCTCTGTGTCTTTTGTAGGATGCTTAAACGCCCGGTTCCTGATGCAGTCGACGACATGCAGTGCCATCCTCACGGAACAGATGGCAACGCTCTGGCGGCAGGCCGATAGCGAATGTGGCACCTTCTTCTACCAACACCACGTCAGACTGGCGGTACACCAGGTTTTGACGAATAGAAGGGATCTGGATATGAATTTGCGTTTCGTTGCCAAGCTGTTCGACCACCTGAACCTCACCCTCAAGGATGACGTCAGCGATATCGCTTGGCAGTAAATGTTCCGGGCGAATGCCCAGCGACATGTTGGCACCGACCTGAACATCGCGGCTTTCAACCGGAAGCCAGACTTGCTGGAGGTTTGGCATCGGCAGCTCAACCTGGACCTGATCGATTGCGGTAGCGGTTACTTTCACCGGCAGGAAGTTCATCTTCGGTGAACCAATAAAACCGGCGACAAAGCGGTCTGCCGGATAGTGATACAGTTCAAGAGGCTTCCCGACTTGCGCCACGCGACCGGCATCCAGCACCACGATTTTGTCGGCCAGCGTCATCGCTTCGACCTGATCGTGAGTGACGTAAATCATTGTGCGACCCAACCGTTTATGCAGACGGGAAATTTCGATACGCATCTGTACGCGCAGCGCTGCATCGAGGTTGGAAAGTGGTTCATCGAGTAAAAACACGCTTGGCTCGGCCACCAACGTACGACCAATCGCCACACGTTGACGCTGGCCACCGGAGAGCGCCTTCGGTTTGCGATCCAGCAAGTGCGCCAGTTGCAGCACTTCCGCTACCTGGTTAACACGCTGGTTGATGACCTCTTTCTTTGCGCCTGCTAATTTCAGGCCAAACGACATATTTTCTGCCACAGACAGATGGGGATAGAGCGCATAGGACTGGAACACCATGCCGACGCCGCGTTCTGCTGGCGGGGTGTCGTTCATTCGTTTTTCATCGATGAACAGGTCGCCGCTGGTGATCGTCTCAAGACCGGCAATCATGCGCAGTAAAGTGGATTTACCGCAGCCAGATGGTCCGACAAACACCACGAACTCACCTTCGTGGATGTCGAGATTGATATCTTTCGATACCACCACATCCCCCCAGGCCTTCGTTACATTTTGTAGCTGTACGCTCGCCATGCCCTTCTCCCTTCGTTACAACCTGTCATCGACAGCAACATTCATGATGCAGTGACTATGCGTCATCGGAAGATGGCTTAAATCCTCCACCCCCTGGCTTTTTTATGGGGGAGGAGGCGGGAGGATGAGAAGATGGTGTCTGCATACTAATCCGAGGAGAAGTAAGGAAATTCGTGATATTGCTTGCAAAAAACATGGCAATTTTGTGTGCGCCTCCCCGCAATACTGCTATTTCTGCGACGCAGATCACACAAAGCGAGGGTGGGGCGTAGGGGCAAGGAGGATGGAAAGAGGTTGCCGTATAAAGAAACTAGAGTCCGTTCAGGCGTTTTCACAAGCACTTCACCAACAAGGACCAGAGATTATGAAAATAAAAACAGGTGCACGCATCCTCGCATTATCTGTTTTAACGACGATGATGTTTTCCGCCTCGGCTCTCGCCAAAATCGAAGAAGGTAAACTGGTTATCTGGATCAACGGCGATAAAGGCTACAACGGCCTCGCAGAAGTGGGTAAGAAATTCGAGAAAGATACCGGAATTAAAGTTACCGTTGAGCATCCAGATAAGTTGGAAGAGAAATTCCCCCAGGTTGCGGCAACTGGCGATGGTCCGGACATTATTTTCTGGGCGCACGACCGCTTTGGCGGCTATGCCCAATCTGGTCTGTTGGCTGAAATCTCCCCAGACAAAGCGTTACAGGACAAACTGTATCCTTTCACCTGGGATGCTGTTCGTTATAACGGCAAACTGATTGCTTATCCGATCGCAGTTGAAGCGTTATCGCTGATTTATAACAAAGACCTGCTGCCGAACCCACCGAAAACCTGGGAAGAAATCCCGGCTCTGGATAAAGAACTGAAAGCGAAAGGTAAGAGCGCGCTGATGTTCAACCTGCAAGAACCGTACTTCACCTGGCCACTGATTGCCGCCGACGGTGGTTATGCGTTCAAGTATGAAAACGATAAATACAACGTGAAAGACGTTGGTGTGGATAACGCTGGCGCGAAAGCGGGTCTGACCTTCCTGGTTGATCTGGTTAAAAACAAACACATGAATGCGGATACTGATTACTCCATCGCAGAGGCAGCCTTTAACAAAGGTGAAACTGCGATGACCATCAACGGTCCGTGGGCATGGTCCAACATCGATACCAGCAAAGTGAACTACGGCGTGACGCTGCTGCCGACCTTCAAGGGACAACCTTCCAAACCATTCGTTGGTGTTCTGAGTGCAGGCATTAACGCTGCCAGCCCGAACAAAGAACTGGCGAAAGAGTTCCTCGAAAACTACCTGCTGACCGACGAAGGTCTGGAAGCGGTAAATAAAGATAAACCGCTGGGTGCCGTGGCGCTGAAGTCTTACCAGGATCAGTTGGCGAAAGATCAACGCATTGCCGCCACCATGGATAACGCCAAAAACGGCGAAATCATGCCGAACATCCCGCAGATGTCCGCCTTCTGGTATGCCGTGCGTACCGCAGTGATCAACGCTGCCAGCGGTCGCCAGACTGTTGATGCCGCGCTGAAAGATGCACAGGGTCGTATCACCAAGTAATGCCGTTAAATGCCGGATGCGGCGTGAACGCCTTATCCGGCCTGGAAAACGAAACCTATGTAGGCCTGATAAGACGCACCAGCGTCGCATCAGGCATTGATTGCCGGATGCGGCGTGAACGCCTTATCCGACCTACAAAGCCGAAGCGTATGTAGGCCTGATAAGACGCCTCAGCGTCGCATCAGGCATTGATTGCCGGATGCGGCGTGAACGCCTTATCCGACCTACGAAGCCGAAACCTATGTAGGCCTGATAAGACGCCTCAGCGTCGCATCAGGCAGTTGTTGCCGGATGCGGCGTAAACGCCTTATCCGACCGAAAAAACGAAACCTATGTAGGCCTGATAAGACGCCTTAGCGTCGCATCAGGCAGTTGTTGTCGGATGCGGCGTAAACGCCTTATCCGACCGAAAAAACGAAACGTATGTAGGCCTGATAAGACGCGCCAGCGTCGCATCAGGCAGTTGTTGCCGGATGCGGTGTAATCATTTATCCGTCCTGGAATGAGGAAGAACCCCATGGATGTCATTAAAAAGAAACATTGGTGGCAAAGCGACGCGCTGAAATGGTCAGTGTTAGGTCTGCTTGGCCTGCTGGTGGGTTACCTTGTAGTTTTAATGTACGCACAAGGGGAATACCTGTTCGCCATTACCACGCTGATTTTGAGTTCAGCGGGGCTGTATATTTTCGCCAACCGTAAAGCCTATGCCTGGCGCTATGTCTATCCGGGAATGGCCGGAATGGGCTTATTCGTCCTCTTCCCTCTGGTCTGCACCATCGCCATCGCCTTCACCAACTACAGCAGCACCAACCAGCTTACTTTTGAACGCGCCCAGGAAGTTCTGTTGGATCGTTCCTGGCAAGCGGGAAAAACCTATAACTTCGGTCTTTATCCGGCAGGTGATGAGTGGCAACTGGCGCTTACCGATGGTGAAACCGGCAAGAATTATCTCTCCGACGCCTTTAAATTTGGCGGCGAGCAAAAGCTACAGTTGAAAGAAAGCGTCACACTGCCTGAAGGCGAGCGCGCAAATCTGCGCGTGATTACCCAAAATCGTCAGGCACTGAGCAACATTACCGCCATTCTCCCGGATGACAACAAAGTGATGATGAGCTCCCTGCGCCAGTTCTCCGGTACGCAGCCGCTCTACACGCTGGGCGATGATGGTACGCTGACCAATAACCAGAGTGGTGTAAAGTATCGCCCTAATGACCAGACAGGCTTTTACCAGTCCATTACCGCCGACGGCAACTGGGGCGACGAAAAGTTAAGTCCGGGTTATACCGTAACCACCGGCTGGAAAAACTTTACCCGCGTCTTCACCGACGAAGGCATTCAGAAACCGTTCCTCGCGATTTTCGTCTGGACCGTGATGTTCTCACTGATCACTGTCTTTTTAACGGTGGCAGTCGGCATGGTGCTGGCTTGTCTGGTGCAATGGGAAGCGTTGCGCGGCAAAGCTATCTACCGCGTACTGCTGATTCTGCCCTACGCCGTCCCCTCATTTATTTCAATTTTGATTTTCAAAGGGTTGTTCAACCAGAGCTTCGGTGAAATCAACATGATGTTGAGCGCACTGTTTGGCGTGAAGCCCGCCTGGTTCAGCGATCCAACCACTGCGCGGACGATGCTGATTATCGTCAACACCTGGCTGGGTTATCCGTACATGATGATCCTCTGCATGGGCTTGCTGAAAGCGATTCCAGACGATCTGTATGAAGCCTCTGCGATGGATGGCGCAGGCCCATTCCAGAACTTCTTTAAAATCACGCTGCCGCTGCTGATCAAGCCGCTAACACCGCTGATGATCGCCAGCTTCGCCTTTAACTTTAACAACTTCGTACTAATTCAACTGTTGACCAATGGCGGCCCGGATCGTCTTGGCACCACCACACCAGCCGGTTATACCGACCTGCTCGTTAACTACACCTACCGTATCGCCTTTGAAGGCGGCGGTGGTCAGGACTTCGGTCTGGCGGCAGCGATTGCCACGCTGATCTTCCTGCTGGTGGGTGCGTTGGCGATAGTGAACCTGAAAGCCACGCGAATGAAGTTTGATTAAGGGAGATAACAAAAATGGCAATGGTCCAACCGAAATCGCAAAAAGTACGTTTATTTATTACTCACCTGCTACTGCTACTTTTTATCGCGGCGATTATGTTCCCGCTGCTAATGGTCGTCGCCATCTCGCTGCGCCAGGGGAACTTCGCGACCGGCAGCCTGATCCCGGAGCAAATCTCGTGGGATCACTGGAAACTGGCGTTAGGTTTTAGCGTTGAACAGGCGGATGGTCGCGTTACGCCACCGCCGTTCCCGGTACTGCTGTGGCTGTGGAACTCGGTGAAAGTCGCGGGGATTTCTGCGATTGGTATTGTGGCGCTCTCCACTACCTGCGCCTACGCCTTTGCCCGTATGCGCTTCCCTGGCAAAGCGACGCTGCTGAAAGGGATGCTGATTTTCCAGATGTTCCCGGCGGTACTCTCACTGGTCGCGTTGTATGCGTTATTTGACCGCCTGGGTGAGTACATTCCGTTCATCGGCCTGAATACCCACGGCGGCGTTATCTTTGCTTACCTGGGGGGGATTGCGCTGCACGTCTGGACGATCAAAGGTTATTTCGAAACTATCGATGGCTCGCTGGAAGAAGCGGCGGCGCTGGATGGCGCGACGCCGTGGCAGGCCTTCCGCCTCGTCCTGCTGCCGCTGTCAGTACCGATTCTGGCAGTGGTGTTCATCCTGTCATTTATCGCTGCTATTACTGAAGTTCCGGTCGCGTCGCTGTTACTGCGTGATGTGAACAGTTACACCCTGGCCGTGGGTATGCAGCAATACCTCAACCCACAAAACTACCTGTGGGGTGACTTTGCTGCCGCTGCTGTGATGTCTGCATTACCGATCACCCTCGTCTTCTTGCTGGCTCAACGCTGGCTGGTCAACGGCCTGACGGCGGGTGGTGTGAAAGGTTAAAGATGTTGTTATGCCAATGTTATGCCGCTGCACCCTCAACTTACGTTATCCTAACTTGTGACTGTTATTCGGCGCTCTTCGGAGCGCCTCTTTTTTACTCCCGCTTCAGCCGTTTCGAATTACACAGCCATAGAGTGATCACCAGTAACAGGATCGCTGCAGAGTAGATCAACACATCCAGTGGCGATTTATGATCGACGATGATCAAGCGCACAATGGCGGTGATCCCGATATAGACAAAGTAACGTAAGGGAAAGTGAAATCCGGACTGAAAATACTTCACAATCAGGGCGATAAATTCGAAATAGAGAAAGTAAACCACCAGCCCTTCCACCAGCTCATATTTGCTGGTTTGTTCTGGTGCGAACAGCACATCAGCCAGATGCACCGTTTCTTTGCCGAGAAAGACAACCAGAATCAAGCCCAGGCACAACAGGCCAAGATTGAGTACGGTCTGCAAAATAGTGGAGATAAACTCCACGCGGGGACGAGATAGCGACGTCATAACAGCCCTCCAACTCAGTGGCGAGCTTCCTGTATAACGTAAAAATGTGACGGAGATCTATATTTTTTGTGTATGTTTTGTTCAACCTGGATTTAGATGGCTCCTCCCGCCAGCGCCGGATGCGGCTCCCCGTAGGCCGGATAAACCGCGCCTGACTGTGCCTCCGGCAAGACACGCGCCCCCAAAAAATCACCCATTCAGGTGATTCCCAGCCACCAACAAAGCGCGAAAAATCGACAATGTTCCTCTGGAACAAATAAAACCTAACCTGATAAAGGTGGTAAAAATGAAGCCTTATTTTGCTGCTTTGTTGTTATCAGTCTCTGTTCTTCCTGCTTTTGCCGGTCCGCTCGGTACTGCTGATAAAGCCGACCTTCCGCAAAGCAATGTCTCCAGCCCAATGATGGCTCAGTCGCTCAGGCAACCAGACCTGCAACCTATATCGACGGACAGGAAGACAGAATGTTTTCGCCTTTACACACCAGATCGTAAACCGGGGGTGAACTGCGTTCCTGATGGCTCGACAGGCCATTAAGAATGAGGGTGCCAGTGATTGCGAAAGCTGGCACCTTTCCCATGACTTAACGGAAATTTACGCTACGATCGCTGGTCATATCATACAACTGGAACTTACGCCCAAGTTGCTGACCACCGTCGCGCGTCAGCGGTGTCCAACCAATTGCCGCACGACTGCGGGTCGGGCCGGACGAGAAGAGATCCAGCGGTACAGAGACATACACGCCTTTGGTGAAATCCCCTTCCCCGTACTCCTCTTTCGAAACGTTAGTGATCGTGGCATAACCACCCACCACCACGCCGCTATCAAAACGTTTGGCAATCTCCAGCGTACCGCCTTTATCCCCTGCCAGATACTGCCCGACGCTCGCTTTGACTAACACATCCTGGGCGAAAGATGGCGTCCAGTACGCGGTCAGATGTCCGGTTTTCACGCTGTAATCGGTAAACTTCATCATATCTTTCGCGCTACGCCAGTCGCGCTGTTTCACATAGTTAGCATCCAGCCCAAACGCCCAGTTGCTATCCAGCGGACGATACAACACTTCTGCCCCCGCACCGCCAAACATGGTTTCGAGATAGCCGCCGTAGACCTGGCCATAGAAGCCGTTGCCCAGATGCTGGAAGTAGTTGGCTTGCAGGTTATTGACGTAAACATCGTTCTGCACATATTCACGAACATGAGTACGCACACGCGGCAGATGGGAGTCCTGCGGCGGGTTAGTGTAGTTAAACTTGTCGTAGTTATTCGCCAGGTTAGCAAACAGGCTGCCGGTAGTCAGCAGATGATCCGTTAGCCACAAATCCGCCGTCCCCATCACGCCAAGCTGGTACATATAGAAATTTTCCGGGCCACCAACTGACTGATTCAGTACTGGATCGATATGGAAATCAAAGCGCGATTTGTCAAAATACCAGCCTTGTTCAGTGGACTTCGGCACCACCGGTTCGACGCGTTTTTGTGCCAACGTTGTTTCATGACCCAGCGGCTCTCCGGCAAGATGATTTTTCAGGCTGGCGACATCCGTTTCAGTGGTCACCTGCGGCATATGAAGCCGATTTTCCGTTATACGGATCATGCGGATCCCATCCGGCAGATCGTTCATCACGATCCGATTGGCACGAATGATCCCTTCGCGCGAATCGCGATATTTCACCTGCTCGCCGGTAACATACAGCGTATCGCCTTTCACCTGGATCTGCGGATCAGCAAGCCCGGCGTTGTATTTCAACAGCGTTAACTGATTCGCCACCACCGAATGCTGCAAAATGGCATCCTGCGGCTGCGGCTGGTATTGCGGTCGGGCGTTATCGTTGTACGACGGGCGCAGATCGTTAAAGTTGGTGCGCAGCGTGACGCCAAACATAAAGGTGTTGCCACGTTCATAGCTAAGGTTAACGTCGGCCCAATCGGTAACGCGATAAATCGCCCCGACGTTAAACTTACTTTTTTGCTCCAGCTTCCCAGCAAAATCCTGCTGATAATTATTGCCTTCATACTCCAGTTTCAGGCGCAGCGGCTGCCAGGGCGTCTGGTATTCCACTCCCCCAAACAGCGAGGCCGGGCCGTGGAACATCTGGCTGCCGTCGATAGAACCCGCCTGTTTATAGCTGTTATCGCGATAGCAATATTTGTCACTGGCTGAACAGAGCGGATTTTTCACGTTACCGCTGGTGCCCAGATATCCCCACCCCAGGCCGAGCGTGAAATCGAACGGCCCCCAGGCTTTGCTGGCGACCAGATATTCCGCATCAAACAGCCCCGTACCGCCGATATCCCGCGCGCCAACAGCCACCTGCGGCATCCAGTAACTCTCTTCCCACAAACGCAGTTTAAGATCGAAGGCTTTATCTTTATACGTTTGGTCGCCAGAGAACGCTTCGACGCTGCTGTACTGTCTGGTACGCACGTCGGTATAGCGCAGCGTCGTTTCCAGCCACGGGAAGAGTTGCACTGAAGCTGAGTAATAACGGTACTGATCGTTATCGCGGTAGTTGAGACTAAGCTCCCCTTCCCGCGCCATACGGGCGGTGGGCGTTTGCAACAAACCGACGCCGCCGAAATCTGATTGCGACGGCCCGATAGGCGCAGGATACGTTTCGCCGTAGCAGGCCGCGCTAATGCCCAGCGCCAGTACGCTAAGCAGATGTCTTTTTTTCATTATTGGGGTATCCGCTGCGTCAGAATCTGAAGAATGTCGGCGTTCAGGGCGTCTGGCGTCTTACTCCAAACGGAGTCCGCCAGGCCAACATAAATAATGCTGCCGGGCATCGGCTCTACGTGACGCTTGTTCCAGTAAGCCACCGGCGCTTTTTGCGTGTGACCGTCTGGATAAATAACCCATGCGTAGCTGCGATCCGCACCACTAAGCAGGTTCTGACCGGAGAGGTAACTCGCCACGTCACGACCTGGGGTAAATGGCTGATTGCCTGGACGACTAATAAGCCCAAACAACGTGACCGTTGACGGCGGAGATCCGACCCACAGCGTGTAGTTGCCCTGCAACGGCGGGTTACCGCGTTCGGCAACGCGCACCATATCGGGATCAAGATTGATTTTTTGCCTGCCCGTCACTTTCAACGCCTGAATTTGCTGGCGTAAGGTGTTAATGGCGGCGGCATCATCACCGCTGGAATCTGCGGCCAACGCCGCCAGTCGTGCCAGCAACGCCTGCTGTTGACGCAATGCCGCCGCCGTTGCCAGCTCTTCGCTAATCACCGCACCGGGCCACCAGCTATTTGCCAGTCGTGGTTGCCCCACCAGATCGATTAAATACTCTGCGCCCGTCAGCGTTTTTGCCTCGCGACTACCATTGCTAAACACCTTGACGGTTCCCGCCGCCAAGACCGATGACATCCCTACGCTCAAAAGCAACGCTGCAATTGTTTGTTTAATCATTGTTTTGCTGCCTTGATGAGCGTGGTTTTCACCGGGAAATAATCTGCACCGAGATACTGTTCCGACTGGCGAATTTGTCCTTCGCTGTCGATCCAGTAACGGTTATGCCAGCACGCCTGATCGGTGGAGACTTCTTCATCCAGCACGCGAACCGGGGTTTCATCGCTGCCGACTTTGACGGTGTCAGTACCATCCCATTTAAAGACTGAACGAGCTGTGGCGTAGCGCACCTGCTGATACTCGGTCCAGCCCATCGTGCGAGTCCAGGTTGTGCCATCAACGATTTGTGCGGGTTTGGTCAGCGGATCGGCAGCAAGATTATTTACTTCAATCAGGTTGTCGCCACCGAGCAGGGTTTTCACCAGACGACCATGTTGCGTAACGAGGGTGGCCTGATCCTGAGTAACCCATTTTTGTTGTCCGTCTTCAGCGAAGGCCAAAACGACAAATAACTGTGGACCGCCATTAAGCTGCATATACTGGCTGGCGTAGGGCATATTTTGAATATCATCGTCCGTAAGCTGAACGCCCGGCGTACCGAACAGGCTGTCCCACAGTGAGTTGCCCAGTTCTTGAGTAGTGGCTGAACAGGCCTGTAATAACAGGCAGATAAGAATGAGTGCAGGTCGCTTCACGACTCTTCTCCAGAGGGGCAGAATAACCACACCGGAGTGTGGTTATGGTAAATCCCTTCATACCTCAAGCCACAGATGCGATGACTCGAATTATTTTGGGGATACATACTTTATTACTGAGTACTGGTGGTCGTGGTTGTTGTGGTCCCGGTATTAGAACCATCACCGCCACCGGTTGCCGCGAGCGCGACGCCCACCGCCGAGCTTACGGTGCTGACGCTGGTCGCAGAGGAACTACCCGCTGAAACCGACGTTGCTGCTGACCCTGCCGCTTCGCCCACCTGTACAGGTGCAGCCCACGCAGAAGTCACCGCAAGCGCAGATATGGCAAAAATGCCATACAGAACTTTTTTCATAATAATTTCCCTTCATTGAATGAATGGAGATTTACCCAAAAACATTTCGGGCGGGATCGAGTATACACAACTAAAGCATACGAATTACGCCGCGGGGAATTAGTGAAGGGGTTTTAGGATAATTGGAATGAATATCAACTATATATTTTTATAATATGAAAACAGTCAGTTAAATCATTCAGTTAAAATAAATATAAAAATAAATTCCCTGCGTATTTTCTGAAATTAACACAGACTAAAAATATATTTTAGGATTAACCTCACGGTATGATTTTCGTTAAATCATCGGCAAGGGGATTTATCTGATAAAACAATGCCGACTTATAGTCGACATTGTTTTTAAGGCTATTTAGTCAATCGAGCTATGTATTAATTGCCGAATGCGATGTACATATCGGCATCGACCTGTAGGCCTGATAAGACGCGACCGCGTCGCATCAGGCACCGGTTGCCGGATGCGGCGTGAACGCCTTATCCGGCCTACATATCGGCATCAGAAATGCACGATGATTAACCGCGCCACGCTTTATAGCGGTTAATCAGACCATTGGTCGAGCTATCGTGGCTGCTGATTTCTTTATCATCTTTCAGCTCCGGCAGAATGCGGTTCGCCAGTTGTTTACCCAGCTCTACGCCCCACTGGTCAAAGGTGAAGATGTTCAGGATCACGCCCTGAGTAAAGATTTTGTGCTCATACAGCGCAATCAAGGCACCCAGACTGAACGGGGTGATTTCGCGCAGCAGAATGGAGTTGGTCGGGCGGTTGCCTTCGAACACTTTGAACGGCACAACATAATCGAGCGTCGCCGGATCTTTACCCTGATCACGGTATTCCTGCTCAACCACTTCGCGGGATTTACCAAACGCCAGAGCTTCGGTCTGAGCGAAGAAGTTAGACAGCAGTTTCTGGTGGTGATCAGAGAGCGGGTTATGGGTGATAGCCGGGGCGATGAAATCGCACGGCACCATTTTGGTTCCCTGGTGAATCAACTGGTAGAACGCGTGCTGACCGTTCGTACCTGGTTCACCCCAAATAATCGGGCCAGTCTGGTAATCCACCACGTTACCGTTACGGTCAACGTACTTACCGTTGGATTCCATATTGCCCTGCTGGAAGTACGCCGAAAAACGGTGCATATACTGGTCGTATGGCAGAATCGCTTCAGTTTCCGCGCCAAAGAAATTGTTGTACCAGATGCCGATCAGCGCCAGCAGTACAGGCAGGTTTTTCTCTGCCGGAGTAGTGGAGAAATGCTTGTCCATGGCGTGTGCACCGGAAAGCAGTTCAACGAAGTTATCAAAACCGATGGAGAGAACAATCGACAGACCAATCGCTGACCACAGAGAGTAACGACCGCCGACCCAATCCCAGAACTCGAACATGTTAGCGGTATCAATACCAAACTCGCCAACAGCTTTCGCGTTGGTGGAGAGCGCCGCAAAGTGTTTCGCAACGTGCTTCTCATCGCCAGCCGCTTTCAGGAACCAGTCACGCGCACTGTGGGCGTTGGTCATAGTTTCCTGAGTAGTGAAGGTTTTAGACGCCACCAGGAACAGGGTGGTTTCCGGATTCACTTTTTTCAGTACTTCTGCGATGTGAGTCCCATCGACGTTAGAAACGAAGTGCATGTTCAGGTGGTTTTTGTACGGGCGCAGCGCTTCAGTCACCATGTACGGACCAAGGTCAGACCCACCGATACCGATGTTTACCACGTCAGTGATTGCCTTGCCGGTATAACCTTTCCACTCACCAGAAATAATCGCTTCCGAGAAGGTTTTCATCTTCTCCAGCACCGCGTTGACTTCCGGCATCACGTCTTTGCCATCAACCAGAATCGGCGTATTGCTACGGTTACGCAGCGCCACGTGCAGTACAGCGCGGTTTTCGGTACGGTTGATCTTCTCGCCAGAGAACATCGACTTAATCGCGCCAGCCAGATCGCACTCTTTCGCCAGATCCTGTAATTTCGCCAGCGTTTCTTCGGTGATGCGGTTTTTGGAGTAATCCACCAGCATCTGATCGTCGAAGGTTGCGGAGAACTTAGAAAAACGATCGCCGTCTTTAGCAAAAAGCTCAGCGATCGTAACGTCTTTCATTTCATCGAAGTGTTTCTGTAGTGCCTGCCAGGCAGCGGTCTGCGTTGGATTGATATTTTTCATTAGCAATACTCTTCTGATATTGAGAATTGTGACTGTGGAAGATTGTAGCGCCAGTCACAGAAAAATGTGATGGTTTTAGTGTCTTTAGCTCGTTCAACCGCCGAAATGGATAAAACAGTATAGCTGTTATAAGCACAATTTCTGGCCACCAGCGCTGCATGAATAATCCGCATAATCCCAGCGTTGACACACTCCGCTACACCTTTTATTTATAAATACGGTCTGCGCCTGCACCGGTTTCTGTTTTGCCTTTGTGCCATGGTCGCTTCTTTCATTCCCTGACACGAGGTTGTTATGCCCGATATTGTTGTCTCCAAATTTGGTGGTACTAGCGTGGCTGATTTCGACGCCATGAACCGCAGCGCCGACATTGTGCTTTCTGATGTGAATGTGCGTTTAGTTGTGCTTTCCGCTTCCGCAGGGATCACCAATCTGCTGGTAGCACTAGCCGAAGGTCTGGAACCGGCTGAGCGTTTCGAAAAACTCGATGCCATTCGCAATATTCAGTTCGCTATTCTGGAACGCCTGCGTTACCCGAACGTCGTCCGTGAAGAGATTGAACGTCTACTGGAGAACATTACCATTCTGGCCGAAGCAGCGGCACTGGCAACCTCTCCGGCGTTAACAGATGAACTGGTCAGCCACGGCGAGCTGATGTCTACTCTGCTGTTTGTTGAGATCCTGCGCGAACGCAATGTTCAGGCACAGTGGTTTGATGTGCGTAAAGTGATGCGTACCAATGACCGATTTGGCCGTGCGGAGCCGGATGTTACTGCACTGGCGGAACTGGCTGCGTTGCAGTTGGCCCCACGACTCAGTGAAAGTTTAATCATCACTCAGGGATTTATTGGCAGAGAAAGTAAAGGCCGTACCACAACACTTGGTCGTGGCGGCAGCGATTATACGGCAGCCTTGCTGGCGGAAGCTTTACACGCATCTCGTGTGGATATCTGGACTGACGTCCCCGGCATCTACACCACCGATCCGCGCGTGGTGCCCGCAGCAAAACGCATAGATGAAATTGCTTTTGAAGAGGCCGCTGAAATGGCGACCTTTGGCGCGAAAGTGCTGCATCCGGCAACGTTGTTGCCTGCAGTACGCAGCGATATTCCGGTATTTGTCGGCTCCAGCAAAGATCCGCGCGCTGGCGGTACGCTGGTGTGTAATACCACCGAAAATCCACCGCTATTTCGCGCACTGGCCCTGCGCCGTAAACAAACGCTATTAACCCTACATAGCCTGAATATGCTGCATTCCCGCGGCTTTCTCGCGGAGGTTTTCGGCATCCTCGCGCGACATAATATTTCGGTAGATTTAATTACGACGTCAGAAGTAAGCGTGGCGTTAACTCTCGACACTACCGGATCAACATCTACCGGCGATACGTTGCTGACGCAATCCTTACTGATGGAGCTTTCGGCACTGTGCCGGGTAGAAGTGGAAGAAGGCCTGGCGCTGGTGGCACTGATTGGCAACGACCTGTCAAAAGCCTGCGGCGTCGGCAAAGAGGTCTTTGGCGTACTGGAACCGTTCAACATCCGCATGATTTGCTACGGCGCTTCCAGCCATAACCTGTGCTTCCTGGTGCCAGGCGCAGACGCCGATCAGGTGGTGCAGAAACTGCATAGTAATTTGTTTGAGTAAAAACAGTACGGCCCGGATGATATGCCCCGGGCCGTATTTATTTCCCCATCACTGTCGTCATCAACAGACGATCCAACTCCCTGACATCGCCTTCCCTGCTGTCCGGTAACACTGGTGGAATTTCCCCGCGCGCCA
Source organism: Escherichia sp. MOD1-EC6098 (assembly GCF_002965865.1). Taxonomy (NCBI): domain Bacteria; kingdom Pseudomonadati; phylum Pseudomonadota; class Gammaproteobacteria; order Enterobacterales; family Enterobacteriaceae; genus Escherichia; species Escherichia sp. MOD1-EC6098. Next base: position 17,451 of record NZ_PTSN01000011.1, on the reverse strand, counting down.
GTTCCGCACGAATAAACACATGTAGCAATGGACGGCGCGGTCCATATTCCGCTTCTCCCGCGCGCTGTTTACGTTCCAGCAATTCATCTATTTCTGCACGTAAGGCCGCATCCAACTCACTTCCCGCCAGTAACTCAGCAAAGCGCATTGGCGGTACGCCTTTACCCGCTTCGACCCAGCGCACGGCCAGCAGCGGGCGCAGCACGTAAAAATATTTTTTCAGCCGAACTTCGTCGCCCTGCAAATAGCCTCGGAAGTTTTTCTGCGCCATCGAATAGTAATGCCAGCGTGCACGTAGCGGAGAAAACCACTTCGGCACCATCGCCTTAAGCGCCGTTATCGTTTCTTCATCCTGCTGATAGACCACCGGCGAATCCAGCCATTCAATCAGCGTCGGGTTCGCGCCTTTCAATAATCCCAGCGCCTTGCGCCACTCCCAACCTGAAACATCCAGCTCGTCGTCGATGGGCAGTTCGATAACATCGCGTGGTGACTCTACCCGCAGATACCATTCCAGCGGGTGAACATACAAAAAACGCACATCGTAATCGCTGTCTGGCGAGGCAAATCCCCAGCCGCGACTCCCCGATTCGCAGGCGTACAGCACTTTCACGCCATACCGCCATTCAATTTCCTTTAACTGCTGCGATACCCGTTCACGCATCGCAGCACTGACTCCATTTAATGGCATTTGACTCATCCTTTGATATTAACTCACCCGCGCCAGACCACTGAAAACAGAAATGTTATCAATGCGATAGCGTTATTGCGAGAAACGAGCCAGAAATGGACCCTAAGATTTAACACATTGAATAATAAAAGATTAATTAAATTTGAACAGTTACCAGTGAATTATTTCCGTTAAATTTTTATATGTATTTATCGCTAATTAGCTAAAAACATAAAAATAAAAGAGAACGCAAATGAATCTTATCGGTTCTGCTCGCAAATGAATTCCCGTACACTGAGCTATCCGATTAACAGAGGGCACCATCATGGCACTCCCCCGCATTACTCAAAAAGAGATGACTGAGCGTGAACAGCGCGAACTGAAGACGCTGCTGGATCGAGCGCGTATTGCACATGGCCGCGTGCTGACCAACGCCGAAACCAACAGCATTAAGAAAGAGTACATCGATAAATTAATGGTTGAGCGTGAGGCTGAAGCGAAAAAAGCCCGCCAGTTGAAGAAAAAGCAGGCTTATAAACCGGATCCTGAAGCGTCATTCAGTTGGTCGGCAAATACGTCGACGCGTGGCAAACGCTGATTAACGACCTTTTTTCTTCCGCCCCGGCGAGGCGAAACGCTTGCCGTTTGATGCCGGGCGGCCACCTTTTTCCGCTGTTTTCTCCACCTTCACCACCGGGCGTTTGATGCCTGCCGTTTTCGGTTTGGCCTTCGCTTTGGGCTTCGCCTCGGAAGAGGAATTTTCAATGAGTTTAAAGAGATCGATAAGCTCATCGTCGGTTAAATCACGCCATTCACCCAGCGGAATGCCGCTTAAGCTGACGTTCATAATGCGCGTACGTTCCAGCTTTTTCACTTCGTAGCCAAAATGTTCACACATACGACGGATCTGACGGTTCAACCCTTGCACCAGGGTAATACGAAAGACAAACGGCGCTTCTTTTTTAACTTTGCACTTTTTGGTCACTGTCCCGAGGATTGGCACCCCCGCACTCATGCTGCGAATAAACTCCTCGGTAATCGGTTTATCGACCGTCACCAGATATTCTTTTTCATGGTCGTTGCCAGCACGAAGGATCTTATTGACCAGATCGCCGTGATTAGTGAGGAAAATCAGCCCCTGGGAGTCTTTATCCAGGCGACCAATCGGGAACACGCGCTTGCTGTGATTGACGAAATCGACGATGTTATCGCGCTCGCCATCTTCCGTAGTGCTGACAATGCCCACGGGCTTATTCAGGGCGATAAGCACTAAATCTTCGGCTTCCCGCGGCTCGATCAACTGACCGTTTACTTTTACAACGTCACCGGGCTTTACCTGATCGCCAATAGTGGCACGCTTGCCATTAAGGAACACATTGCCTTGCTCGATATAGCGATCCGCTTCGCGGCGTGAGCAAATTCCGCTTTCGCTGATGTATTTATTTAAACGGACTGATGAGTCGGGCAGCATAAATTCTCCTCTGAAACGCGGAATATACCTTACCTCTTAGCGAGGAAAAACAGGATTTATGCGGAATACGATAAGTTACGTACCAGCATTAATAGCCGTTTAATAGAAAATCGATAGCATCACGCAGTTCGATTCGCTGTTGACTAAGATCAGCTATACGTTCTCCCAACTCTTTTAGCGGTATTCCTGTCATCACCATGTGGTCCAGGCCAGCAATTGAAACCACCGGACAAACTTTTACAGGTGGTTTACCGCCAGATAGCTGAGCAAGTCTGACCGCCGGACAACAATGGCATTCTTTAATACATCAGCGACAGGATTTACGTGCCTCTTCCAGAATCTCGGGGGGCAGCGAAACATTGACAGATTTTTTCACCTTCGACATTGTGCGCATAATTCCCTCCATCATGATGCGCATACTCTGTCTAAAAGTAGCGTAATTAGCGAGCATTTTTCCTCCAGTTTCCTTAAAAATTTGTCGGAAAATACCGCTGTTGCGAATACCTGTCACGCCTGAACATTCAAACTTGCGAGACGCTTTCCAGAAGCAATACGCGACATCGTGAGCCATGTCAGTAAGCGGTTAAATCCACAGTGGTAGCATGCCTTCCGTGATTTCTTACTAACCGGAGAAGTAATGGAACTGCTTTTATTGAGTAACTCGACGCTGCCGGGAAAAGCCTGGCTGGAACATGCGCTGCCGCTGATTGCTGAACAGTTGCAGGGTCGCCGTTCCGCGGTGTTTATTCCTTTCGCTGGCGTAACGCAAACCTGGGATGATTACACCGCCAAAACGGCTGCAGTTCTTGCCCCACTTGGCATTTCTGTCACCGGTATTCATAGCGTTGCCGATCCTGTTGCCGCGATTGAAAATGCGGAGATCGTGATTGTCGGCGGTGGCAACACTTTCCAGTTACTGAAAGAATGCCGTGTGCGCGGTCTGCTGGCACCGATTGTTGACGTAGTGAAACGCGGCGCGCTGTATATTGGCTGGAGCGCAGGCGCTAACCTCGCTTGCCCAACCATTCGCACGACCAACGATATGCCGATTGTCGATCCGCAGGGCTTCGATGCGCTGAATCTGTTCCCGCTGCAAATCAACCCGCACTTCACCAACGCGCTGCCGGAAGGTCACAAAGGTGAAACGCGCGAGCAGCGTATTCGCGAATTACTGGTGGTAGCGCCAGAACTGACGATTATTGGTCTGCCGGAAGGTAACTGGATCACCGTAAGTAAAGGTCACGCTACGCTTGGCGGCCCGAATACCACTTATGTGTTTAAGGCCGGTGAAGAAGCCGTGCCGCTGGAAGCGGGTCACCGTTTTTAAGTGAATTGCCGGATGCATGAGCCGGCATCTTGTACATAGTGCCTGATGCGACGCTTAACGCGTCTTATCAGGCCTACAGGATTCACAATATTAATACTCGTCCCGTCCCTCATCTTCATCTGGCTGTTCCAGTACGCTGTAAGCCACCGAACAAAACAGCGAGTTCAGACGCTGCATATCTCCCAATAAACCTAAATGTAGCGAACTGGTTTCAATACTCTGCACGTTTTGCTGATGCAGGCGATCGACGTGGGCATGGGAATAGCGGCGATTAAGAATGCGAAAGCGATGCTTACTGCGACGTAAACGGCGAGCGCTGGTGACATCGCCAGAGAAGAACACCGACATTGCCAGTTTTAAATTGCTGAGCAATTGCTCATAGAGCGCATCCAGTTCCTTCAACCCATCAAGCGAAAACGCCCGCCGTGCTGCCAGTGATTTGTCGGCAATTTCGCTGCCCATGCGCTCGACAATATCGGAAGCCTGCTCAAGGTTGAGCGCCATTTCGATAATCTCCGCCCAGCGACGTGATTCTTCTTCCGCCAACTCTTCTTTTGGCATCCGCGCCAGATAAAGTTTAATCGCGGTGTAGAGGACGTTGATATCATCCGCCAGCTTGCGCAACTCCTTCTCTTCACGCGGTTCGCCGTGCATCACTTTATTCAGCCCTTCCATCATCTGTTCCATCGCGTCACCGATGCGCAGTGTTTCACGGGCGGCATTCGCCAGAGCAAGGGTCGGCGTATCCAGCGCGCTGACATCCAGATGTTTTGGTTTCAGATGGGCATCCAGTTCGGGTTCATCGCGAATAATGGTTTTGCAAAACCGTGCCATCGGGTCGACAAATGGCAGCATCGCCAGACAGCGCACAAGGTTATAGAAGACGTGGAAATAGATAACCAGTTCCGCTTTCGGCAAAGGCAGTTTATCCATTGATTCTGCCAGAACGTGGACAAACGGCAGGATAATCAGGCTCCCCACCAGCTTAAAAAGCAGGCTGCCCAACGCGACACGACGTGCGGCAGCATTAGCGGCGCTATTGTTGAGCATCGCCAGCAAGCCGGAACCAAGGTTAGCGCCAATAACCAGGCAGAGCGCCACCGGGAAAGAGATAATGCCCGCAGCAGTCAGAGTCGCAGTCAGCAGTACCGCGGCAAGGCTGGAGTAGCTGATAATGGCGAACATCGCGCCAATCAGCGCATCCAGCAGAATATCGCCGGTCAGCGAGGCAAAGATCACCTGAACACCGTTCGCCTGGGTGATCGGCGTTACGGCCTGCACAATCAACTCCAGTGCCAGCAAAATCAACCCAAGGCCAATACCGACGCGGCCCAGTTGCCCGGCGCGCGACTGCTTGCGTCCGAGGAAAAAAATTACGCCGATAAAAATAAGTAGCGGCGACAACCAGGATAAATCGAAGGTGAGAACCCGCGCCATCAGCGCCGTTCCGACGTCGGCCCCCAGCACAATCACCAGCGCAGGCGCGAGAGCAACCAGATCCTGGGCAACAAACGACGTCACCAGCATGGTGGTGGCATTACTGCTCTGCACCAGTGCCGTAACGCCAATCCCCGCACAGAAGGCGAGCGGCTTTTTTTCGACGCTCCGGCTAAGGACAGTACGCAGTCGTGCGCCAAAGACACGCATTACGCCTGTTCGAACAATATGCGTCCCCCAGACCAACAGGGCGACGGCAGAAAGCAGGTGAAGCAGTGTTAACACGAGTTCAGGTTCTCCTTATCGTTATATGTGCCTGAAACAGTTCCGGAAGCGCTTTTCCGGTCTGATATAAGTCCAGTATATGTGTTTACTATCAATAAAGAGACAGGGCACTCCGTGAGTGCCCTGTTTGTTGTAAAGAAAAGTGACAGATTTGTGAATCAGTCCGCGTCATACCCCAGATTCGGCGCCAGCCAGCGTTCAACATCAGAAACGCTCATACCTTTACGGCGGGCATAGTCTTCAACCTGATCGCGCTGAATTTGTGCCACTGCGTAGTACTTGCTGTCCGGATGGCTGAAGTACCAACCCGAAACTGATGCGCCAGGCCACATAGCGAAAGATTCCGTGAGTTTCATGCCGGTGTGTTTTTCCACTTCCAGCAGCTCCCAGATGGTGGCTTTTTCCGTATGTTCCGGGCAGGCCGGATATCCTGGTGCCGGGCGGATGCCCTGATAGTTTTCGCGGATCAGGTCTTCGTTGCTGAGATTTTCATTCGGCGCGTAGCCCCAGTAGACTTTACGCACGCGCTCATGAAGATATTCTGCAAAGGCTTCGGCTAAACGGTCGGCAAGCGCTTTCACCATGATTTTATTGTAATCATCGTGCTGCGCTTCGAAGGCATCAGCCAGCGCGTCCTCTTCCAGCCCGCCAGTTACGGCAAATGCACCGATGTAATCCGCTTTGCCGGAGAGTTTCGGTGCCACAAAATCAGCGAGGCAGTAGTTAGCAAAGCCGGTTTTTTCCGTCTGTTGGCGCAGATGGTGGCTGATATTAATCACATGCGTGCGTGTTTCATCACGATAGATTTCAATGTCGTCACCCACCCGGTTTGCCGGGAACAGGCCAACCACGCCGCGCGGATTCAGCGATTTTTCAGCGCTTAATTTATCCAGCATGTCGTTAGCGTCTTTAAACAGGCGTTTTGCCTCTTCGCCCACCACTTCATCTTCCAGAATGCGCGGATACTTTCCGGCCAGCGACCAGGTCATAAAGAACGGCGTCCAGTCGATATAGTTACGCAGCGTTTCGATGCTGGCTTCGACTTCCTGCACGCCGAGACGGTGCGCTACAGGCGGCGTATAGGCCTGCCAGTCAAAAGCGAAATCGTTATCGCGCGCCGCTTCCAGCGTGACCGGTGGCGTGCGCGGTTTCTTGCGCCCGTGCTGAATACGTACGGTTTCGTACTCTTTGCGGGTACGAGCGACAAAGTCGTCACGCTGAGTGTCGGAAAGCAGCGCCGCCACAACACCAACGGTGCGCGAGGCGTTTTGCACGTAAACCGTCGGGCCGCTGTAGTTTTGCTCGATTTTCACCGCTGTATGCGCTTTTGAGGTAGTCGCGCCGCCAATCAGTAGCGGAATGGTGAAGCCCTGACGCTCCATCTCTTTCGCCACGTTGACCATTTCGTCCAGCGACGGCGTGATCAGCCCCGAAAGACCAATCAAATCAGCATTCACCTCTTTGGCAGTGCGGAGGATTTTTTCCGCTGGCACCATCACGCCGAGATCAACAATTTCATAGTTGTTACATTGCAGCACCACACCAACAATATTTTTACCGATATCGTGCACGTCACCCTTCACGGTGGCGATCACCATCTTACCGTTGGTTTTACCCTGCTCTTTGCTGGCTTCAATATACGGTTCGAGATACGCCACCGCCTGCTTCATAACGCGTGCCGATTTCACCACCTGCGGCAAAAACATTTTCCCTTCACCAAACAGGTCACCGACGACGTTCATTCCGTCCATCAGCGGCCCTTCAATCACTTCAATCGGGCGAGCGGCTTGTTGACGAGCTTCTTCGGTGTCCTGTTCGATAAACTCAGTAATGCCTTTGACCAACGAGTACTCCAGGCGTTTCTTCACGTCCCACGAGCGCCACTCCGCCTGTTGGGCGTTGGCGGTGTCGTCGGTTTTACTGCCGCGATATTTTTCGGCAAGTTCCAGTAAACGCTCTGTACCATCGTCGCGACGGTTAAGGATCACATCTTCCACCGCGTCGCGCAGTTCCGCAGGCAGATCGTCGTAAATCGCCAGTTGTCCGGCGTTGACGATCCCCATATCCATACCGTTACGGATGGCGTAGTAGAGGAACACCGCGTGAATAGCTTCGCGCACCGGGTCGTTGCCACGGAACGAGAAGGAAACGTTGGAGACGCCACCGGAGATGAGTGCGTGCGGCAGTTCGCGTTTGATGTCTTCGCACGCGCCGATGAAATCCTGCGCGTAATTGTTATGCTCTTCAATCCCGGTGGCGACAGCGAAGATGTTCGGGTCGAAAATGATATCTTCCGGCGGGAAGCCGACTTCCTCGGTGAGGATTTTGTACGCCCGACGGCAAATCTCGATTTTCCGTGCGCGGGTATCGGCCTGGCCCTGTTCGTCAAAGGCCATTACCACCACCGCCGCACCGTAACGGCGTAATAATTTGGCATGATGGATAAAGGTTTCAACGCCCTCTTTCATCGAGATAGAGTTAACAATGCCTTTGCCCTGAATACACTTCAGTCCTTTTTCGATGACGTCCCATTTCGAAGAATCGATCATAATCGGCACGCGAGCGATATCCGGCTCGCCAGCAATCAGACTGAGGAAACGCACCATCGCCGCTTCGGCGTCGAGCATCCCTTCATCCATGTTGATATCGATAATCTGCGCGCCGTTTTCCACCTGCTGACGCGCCACGTCCAGCGCCTCGCTATATTTCTCTTCTTTGATCAGGCGTTTGAACTTAGCGGAACCGGTTACATTAGTTCGTTCACCAACGTTAACAAACAAACTATCGTCGCCAATGTTCAGCGGCTCCAGTCCGGACAAACGGCAGGCTACGGGGATATCAGGCAGTTTGCGCGGTGCTAATCCTTCAACTGCACGGCTCATCGCAGCAATATGTTGTGGCGTCGTGCCACAGCAGCCGCCGACAATATTCAGGAAACCCGATTCAGCCCATTCGCGAATCTGTTTCGCCATTGTGTCAGCATCGAGATCGTATTCACCAAAGGCGTTTGGCAGCCCGGCATTCGGGTGCGCGGTGACGTAGCATTCGGCAATACGCGAAAGTTCCTGCACGTACTGACGCAGTTCGTCTGGCCCCAGTGCGCAGTTGAGGCCAAAGGTCAGCGCTTCGGCATGCCGCAGGGAGTTGTAAAATGCCTCGGTTGTCTGACCGGAGAGCGTGCGCCCGGAGGCGTCGGTAATGGTGCCGGAAATCATAATCGGCAACTCCACACCCAGCGCTTCAAACTCGGTTTTCACCGCAAAGACCGCCGCTTTCGCGTTAAGAGTGTCGAAAACAGTTTCAATCAGAATCAGGTCTACACCGCCTTCCACCAGCGCTTTGGTGGATTCACGATAAGCCGCCACCAGTTGGTCAAAGGTGATATTGCGAAATGCCGGATCGTTTACATCCGGAGAAATAGATGCTGTGCGATTGGTTGGGCCGAGAACACCAGCAACGTAGCGTGGTTTCCCCGGCGTGCGGGCGGTCCACTCGTCAGCGCAGGCACGTGCCAGTTTCGCTGCTGCAAAGTTGATTTCTGCTGACAGGGATTCCATCTGGTAATCCGCCATCGCAATAGTCGTGGAGTTGAAGGTGTTGGTTTCGATGATATCCGCGCCCGCTTCAAAGTAAGCGTTGTGGATCGCGGCAATCACATCAGGTTTACTGAGTACCAGCAGGTCGTTGTTGCCTTTTAGATCGCACGGCCAGTCGGCAAAACGCTCACCGCGAAAATCGGCTTCGTTCAGACGATAATTCTGGATCATGGTGCCCATACCGCCGTCCAGCACCAGAATACGTTCATTTAACTGCGCACGCAGTTGTTCAACTTTGCTGCTCACACTTGCTCCCGACACGCTCAACCCAGATTTAATAAAAATTCAACAAACCATACTGGCACAAACGCATCAGTGGTAAAAGCGACCACTACGCAACATGAGATTTGTTCAACATTAACTCATCGGATCAGTACAGCAACTGTTGCATTAGTTAACAATAAAAATGAAAATGATTTCCACGATACAGAAAAAGGAGGCTGTCATGGTCGCACCCATTCCCGCAAAACGCGGTAGAAAACCTGCCGCAACCAGCGCCCCCGCGACTGGACAGGTTCAGTCTTTAACGCGTGGCCTGAAATTACTGGAGTGGATTGCCGAATCCAATGGCAGTGTGGCACTAACCGAACTGGCACAGCAAGCCGGATTACCCAATTCCACCACCCACCGTCTGCTAACCACTATGCAACAACAGGGCTTTGTGCGTCAGGTCGGTGAGCTGGGTCACTGGGCGATCGGCGCGCATGCATTTATGGTCGGTAGCAGTTTTCTCCAGAGCCGTAATTTGTTAGCTATTGTCCATCCTATACTGCGCGATCTGATGGAAGAATCTGGCGAAACGGTCAATATGGCGGTGCTCGATCAAAGCGATCACGAGGCGATTATTATCGATCAGGTGCAGTGTACGCATCTGATGCGAATGTCCGCCCCTATTGGCGGTAAATTGCCGATGCATGCTTCCGGTGCCGGTAAAGCCTTTTTGGCTCAACTGAGTGAAGAACAGGTGACAAAGCTGCTACATCGCAAAGGGTTACATGCCTATACCCACGCGACGCTGGTTTCTCCTGTGCATTTAAAAGAAGACCTCGCGCAGACACGCAAACGCGGTTATTCATTTGATGATGAAGAACATGCGCTGGGACTGCGTTGCCTGGCTGCGTGTATTTTCGATGAACACCGCGAACCGTTTGCCGCAATTTCAATTTCCGGGCCGATTTCACGTATTACCGATGACCGCGTGACTGAGTTTGGCGCGATGGTAATTAAAGCGGCGAAGGAAGTGACGCTGGCGTATGGTGGAATGCGGTGACTTTTCGCCTCTGATTTATACAAACCGCACGCTAAACCGCTGTCTGCGCCGATATGCATAAACATCTTCCACATGTCCTTCGCGGATGCGGTTTTGTAGAGCGCGCCAGTAATCGGCGCGGAACAGGTCGGCGTGCATTTCCTCGAACAGTGGACCAATGCGTGGGTCGGCGCATAGCCAGTGGCGGAACTCTTCCGGGAAAACATCGCCCGGCGAGACGCTATACCACGGTTCGCTGGCGAGTTCGTCTTCCGGGTAGCGCGGCGGTGGGATGTCGCGGAAATTCACTTCCGTCATGTAGCAAATTTCATCGTAATCATAAAACACCACGCGCCCGTGTCGGGTGACGCCAAAGTTTTTAAACAGCATATCACCGGGGAAAATATTGGCGGCGGCAAGCTGGCGAATAGCGTTGCCGTACTCTTCTATAGCATCACGCAGTTGCTGACCCTCAACCTGTTCAAGCCAAATATTGAGAGGCACCATCCGCCGTTCGATATAGAGATGGCGAATCACAATTTGTTCGCCCAGATCGGTGATTTTTTCTGGCGCTTCCTGAAGCAGCAAATCCATTAATGACGGGGAAATATGTCGCTTCTCCAGTACAAAGTTTTCAAACTCCTGGGTATCCGCCATCCTTCCTACGCGATCGTGCTCTTTTACCAGTTGATAGCAGGCGCGGACGTGAGCCGCTGACATCTCTTTCTGCGGGGCGAATTTGTCTTTGATGACTTTGAATACCCGATCAAAGCCCGGCAGCGTGAACACCAGCATGACCATCCCACGAATGCCCGGCGCTTCAATAAACTGCTCATTACATCCTTGTAAATAAACGAGATATTCACGGTAACTTTCGGTTTTGGCATGCTTCTGGCAACCGATAGCCATATACAGTTCTGCGGTAGTTTTACCCGGCAGAATCTCCCGTAGCCACTCGACCAGTGCGGCAGGCAGCGGCGCGTAAACCATAAAATAGGATCGCGCGAAGCCAAAGACGATGCTCGCTTCGGCGGTCGTCGTCAGGCAGGTATCAATAAACAACTCGCCGTCGTCCGTCTGGTGGATCGGCAGCAAAAATGGCAACGTGCCGGAAGGCGTTATCAGTTTGCCCACCAGCCAGGCGGCTTTATTACGGTAAAACAGTTCGTTCGCCACCTGTAGATGACTTTCAGCGAGGTTATCTGTCCCCAGCGTTTCCGTCAGATGAAGAATGATATAGTTGATATCACGGCTTTTATTCTGCCAGCGCAGGCGTAGCGGCAAGTCGCTAATAACGCGCATCAGCAGTGATTCCCAGCCGTGATCGGGGTAAAAGTCTTTGGCCAGCGGGCGCGGAATGGTACGAAAGCGGCGTTCCGGCTGGGAGCTAAAGATAAAAAGCCGCTCGGGAGTAAGCGAGCGGTGGTCAAATAACCGACAGTATACGGAGTTGAAAAAACTCTCCGCAATCTCGAAGCGCGGGTAGTCCGGCAATAGCCGGGTGTAATGCTCTTTGACGTGCAGTAAAAATGCCGCATTCGTGCTTTGGCCGTTGGTAATGCAGCGTAACTGCTCCACCACCAGACCCACGTGATGATCGTAAAGATGGATACGATTTTTCATCGCCTGCTGGACAGCGTGCCAGTCGGCCTGTTCGAAACGCTGCTGCGCCCCGGAAGTCACTTCGAGGAATCGACCATACTGGGCATCGAAACCCTGCAAAATTGTTTGTGCAATCAGTAATTCCAGGCCACGCGGCATTTGTTGCCCTCATCGGGAGCTGTGAATTGCCGGATAAGACGCACAAGCGTCACATCAGGCGTTGATTGCCGGATGCGGCGTGAACGCCTTATCCGGCCTACGCGTCTGCAACATTTGTAGGCCTGATAAGACGCGTCAGCGTCGCATCAGGCGCTCATTGCCGGATGCGGCGTAAACGCATTATCCGGCCTACGCGTCTGCAACATTTGTAGACCTGATAAGACGCGCAAGCGTCGCATCAGGCGCTCATTGCCGGATGCGGCGTAAACGCATTATCCGGTCTACGCGTCTGCAACATTTGTAGGCCTGATAAGACGCGCAAGCGTCGCATCAGGCGCTCATTGCCGGATGCGGCGTAAACGCCTTATCCGGTCTACGCGTCTGCAACATTTGTAGGCCTGATAAGACGCGTCAGCGTCGCATCAGGCGCTCATTGCCGGATGCGGCGTAAACGCCTTATCCGGTCTACGAGTCTGCAACATTTGTAGGCCTGATAAGACGCGCAAGCGTCGCATCAGGCGCTCATTGCCGGATGCGGCGTAAACGCCTTATCCGGCCTACGCGTCTGCAACATTTGTAGGCCTGATAAGACGCGTCAGCGTCGCATCAGGCGCTCATTGCCGGATGCGGCGTAAACGCATTATCCGGTCTACAGCCAACAACAATTGTCGGTTGCTTAGAACTGCGATTCTTCGGTAGAGCCGGTCAGTGCGGTAACCGACGATGTGCCACCCTGAATAATGGTCGTCACTTTATCGAAATAACCCGTACCCACTTCCTGCTGGTGAGAAACGAAGGTGTAGCCATCTTTCGCAGCAGCAAATTCCGGCTGCTGCACTTTCTCAACATAATGCTTCATCCCCTCGCCCTGCGCATAGGCGTTTGCCAGGTCGAACATGTTGAACCACATGCTGTGGATACCCGCCAGGGTGATAAACTGGAATTTGTAACCCATATCCGACAATTGCTGCTGGAAGCTGGCAATAGTTTTGTCGTCGAGATTTTTCTGCCAGTTGAACGACGGCGAGCAGTTGTAGGCTAACAGCTTACCTGGATATTTCGCATGAATAGCGTCGGCAAAACGGCGCGCCAGTTCCAGATCTGGCGTGGAGGTTTCACACCAAACCAGGTCAGCATATGGCGCATAAGCCAGGCCACGGCTGATAGCTTGTTCAATGCCCGCATGGGTACGGAAGAAACCTTCATTAGTGCGTTCACCAGTGATGAATTCGCTGTCGTACGGATCGCAATCGGAGGTGATCAGGTCTGCTGCATCGGCATCGGTACGAGCAACCAACAGGGTCGGAACTCCTGTAACATCCGCAGCCAGACGCGCCGCGACCAGTTTCTGGATCGCTTCCTGGGTTGGCACCAGCACTTTACCGCCCATGTGACCGCATTTTTTCACTGACGCCAACTGATCTTCGAAGTGAACTGCCGCTGCACCGGCTTCAATCATCGCTTTCATCAGTTCAAAAGCATTCAGGACACCACCAAAACCGGCTTCAGCATCGGCAACGATCGGCAGGAAATAATCAACATAACGCGGATCGCCCGGCTCAATACCTGCGGACCACTGGATCTGATCAGCTCGACGGAAGGTGTTATTGATCCGCTCCACTACCGCTGGCACTGAATTTGCCGGATAAAGTGACTGGTCCGGATACATGCTGGCCGCCAGGTTAGCATCCGCCGCTACCTGCCAGCCAGACAGGTAAACCGCTTCAATACCCGCTTTCGCCTGTTGCAGCGCCTGACCGCCAGTCAGTGCGCCGAGGCTGTTGATATAGCCTTTTTTCGATTCACCGTGCAGCAGTCGCCACATTTTTGCCGCGCCCAGTTGTGCCAGCGTGCATTCCGGATTGACCGAGCCGCGTAATTTCACCACGTCCTCCGCGCTGTATGGGCGGGTAATACCTTCCCAGCGCGGTTGAGTCCACTCTTTCTGTAATTCTTCAATTTGTTGTGTACGGGTTTTCATGTGCAGATGCTCCATAGTTATGTGGTGGTTTACGCTAACAGGCGGTAGCCTGGCAGGGTCAGGAAATCAATTAACTCATCGGAAGTGGTGATCTGTTCCATCAGGCGAGCAGCATCATCGAAGTGCCCACTATTGAAACGTTGTTCGCCCAATTCATGGGCAATCTCTTTCATCTCTTCAGCCAACATCTGGCGGAACAGTGCTTTGGTCACCGGTTTGCCATTGCTCAACGTTTTTTGATGGTGGATCCATTGCCAGATAGAGGTGCGGGAAATCTCTGCCGTTGCTGCGTCTTCCATCAGACCATAAATCGGCACACAGCCGTTGCCGGAGATCCATGCTTCGATGTACTGCACGGCCACACGAATATTGGCGCGCATGCCTTCTTCGGTACGCTCACCGTCACAAGGAGCCAGCAGTTGTTCGGCAGTAACCGGTGCATCTTGCTCGCGCAGGACTTCTAACTGGTTTTTACGAGAGCCGAGGATGTCGTTAAATACCGCCATTGCGGTATCAGCAAGGCCTGGATGGGCGATCCACGTACCATCGTGACCGTTGCTGGCTTCTAGTGCTTTATCCGCTTTTACCTTGTTGAGCACCTGATTATTGCGCTCTTCATCTTTACTCGGGATAAAGGCCGCCATGCCGCCCATCGCGAATGCACCGCGTTTATGGCAGGTTTTAATCAGCAGACGTGAATAGGCACTGAGGAACGGTTTATCCATTGTCACTGCCTGGCGGTCTGGCAGGACGCGATCGGGATAGTTTTTTAATGTTTTGATATAGCTAAAGATGTAATCCCAGCGACCGCAGTTCAGACCGACAATATGGTCGCGCAGTGCGTGAAGGATTTCATCCATCTGGAATACAGCAGGCAAGGTTTCAATGAGTAACGTTGCCTTGATGGTGCCGCGCGGCAGGTTAAAGCGACCTTCTGCGTAAGTGAAGACTTCGCTCCACCATGCAGCTTCCTGCCAGGACTGAGTTTTTGGCAGATAAAAATAAGGACCACTGCCCTTTGCCAGCAGCGCCTGGTAGTTGTGGAAGAAGTAGAGAGCAAAATCAAACAGGCTGCCAGGGATTGCTTCACCACGCCAGGTAACATGTTTTTCCGGCAAGTGCAGGCCGCGTACCCGACAAATCAAAACCGCCGGATTGGGCTTGAGTTGATAAATTTTACCTGCTTCGTTGGTGTAACTGATGGTGCCGTTAACCGCATCGCGCAGGTTAATTTGCCCGTCGATCACTTTGTTCCAGTCCGGGGCCAGTGAATCCTCGAAGTCAGCCATGAAGACTTTCACATTAGCGTTTAGCGCGTTAATCACCATCTTGCGCTCAACGGGTCCGGTTATCTCTACCCGGCGATCTTGTAAGTCCGCAGGAATTCCGCGAATCTTCCAATTACTTTCTCGAATGGAAGTTGTTTCCGAAATAAAATCAGGCAACGTCCCGTTATCGATATCCTGCTGTTGCTGAATGCGCGCTGCCAGAAGTTTATTGCGTTGTGGCGTAAAATGCGTCACCAGCTCAGTCAGAAATTCTACCGCTTCGGCGGTGAGAACTTGCTTCTCCTGCTCGCCATACGGCCTTATGAAAGCCAGTTCATCGGTTGTTGTTGCCTGTTGAGTCATCGTGCAGCTCCTCGTCATGGATCCGAATACTTCCCCACTGTGAACGAAGGATCGTTGTGCGCTTTTCGTTCAGCACAACTAAGACTACTCATTTAAAATGCAAAATCAAAAACAATTTCCATTTTTAATTTAATTATCAATTAACTTATTGATAACAATAATAATAAAATTAATTCACTTGATGAGTGACGTTTCAGAAATAAAAAAGGCACCCGAAGGTGCCTGATGTAATGTGCTGAATCGCTTAACGATCGATCGCCGCAGAAGATTAATCCAGCGTTGGATTCATGTGGCGTAGATCGTATGGCGTAATCTGGTAGACGTAATAGTTGAGCCAGTTGGTAAACAGCAAATTACCGTGACTACGCCAGCTCGCACACGGTTTGTTTTGCGGATCGTTATGCGGGAAATAGTTATAGGGTACATCCGGAGTTAGTCCGGCTTCTACATCGCGGAAATATTCCTGCGCCAGTGTTTGCGCATCGTATTCGGGATGGCCCGTCACAAAGGCAATGCGCTTGTCTTTGCTGGCAAACAAATACGCATCCCCTTCTTCTGTCTCTGCCAGAATCTCCAGATCGGTGTAATCACGAATCAACGCTGCCGGAAAGTCTGCATATCGCGAATGCGGTGCCAGAAATGAATCATCAAATCCACGCGTCAGAAGCGCATGAGGATGGAGAATGTGGTGCTCGTATACACCCGAAAGTTTATCGGTGCGGGTTTGCTTGGGTATACCGTAGAGAATATTAAGCGCGGCCTGAACCGCCCAACAGACAAATAATGTCGAGGTGACGTGATCTCTCGACCACTCCAATACCTGTTTGATCTGCGGCCAGTAAGCGACGTCATTAAACTCCACCAGACCCAGCGGCGCGCCAGTTACAATCAGACCATCAAAGTTCTGTTCCTGTATATCTTCAAAGTTGCAGTAGAAGTTGTTCAGATGCTCTGCAGGCGTGTTGCGCGACTCGCGAGAATCAATGCGCAACAACTGAATATCGACCTGCAAAGGAGAGTTTGAAAGCAGGCGTAAAAACTGATTTTCAGTTTCGATCTTCTTCGGCATCAGGTTAAGGATAAGCACCTTTAGCGGACGAATTTCCTGACCAGACGCGCGCGAAGTTGTCATCACAAAGACGTTTTCTTCACGCAAGAAATTGACGGCGGGTAGCTCGTCCGGCACACGAATCGGCATAACCTGATTACCTCACTACATACGTTCAAACGTTTAGACATCCAGATAGCTGAAGATAACCAGAAAATTCGCCAATGTCGAGCCTGCATGTTCAAGGTGAGAAAGTTTCAAGAAAAAGGCTGAGTTAGAATATAAGCATGAATAAAAGGAGTGGAAATGGTTATTAGAATTCGCCGTTCACGGCATGAGGAAGGGGAAAAACTGGTTTCGATCTGGGGTCGTTCTGTCGATGCTACCCACCATTTTTTGTCTGCAGACTATCGGGTCGAACTGGAAGAGCTGGTGAGTTCGTTTCTGCCAGAAGCGCCGCTGTGGGTTGCGGTTAATGAGCGGGATCAACCGATTGGGTTTATGTTGCTAAGCGGGCAGCATATGGATGCGCTATTTGTCGATTCTGATGCGCGCGGGTATGGCGTAGGTCGACTACTGGTGGAACATGCGCTCTCGATGGCCACGGAACTGACAACCAACGTTAATGAGCAAAATGATCAAGCAGTAGGATTCTATAAGAAGATGGGATTTAAAGTTACCGGGCGTTCGGAAGTCGACGAGCTGGGGAAACCGTATCCGCTACTGAATCTGGCGTATGGGGGGGAATAATGCGCTGCTGACCCCTACCGTAACCCTGCGCAGGACAGATAAGGCTCGCCAGCATCGCATCCGGCCTTTTTTCCGCACCAGCGCAAAAAGGCCATCCTTACGGATGGCCTTTCGCTAAATTTGATGCCTGGCAGTTCCCTACTCTCGCATGGGGAGGCCCCACACTACCATCGGCGCTACGGCGTTTCACTTCTGAGTTCGGCATGGGGTCAGGTGGGACCACCGCGCTATCTCCGCCAGGCAAA
>NZ_PTSN01000096.1:0-466 GCF_002965865.1 Escherichia sp. MOD1-EC6098 | reverse complement strand
TAGGTAGCTTAACCTTCGGGAGGGCGCTTACCACTTTGTGATTCATGACTGGGGTGAAGTCGTAACAAGGTAACCGTAGGGGAACCTGCGGTTGGATCACCTCCTTACCTTAAAGAAGCGTTCTTTGAAGTGCTCACACAGATTGTCTGATAGAAAGTGAAAAGCAAGGCGTCTTGCGAAGCAGACTGATACGTCCCCTTCGTCTAGAGGCCCAGGACACCGCCCTTTCACGGCGGTAACAGGGGTTCGAATCCCCTAGGGGACGCCACTTGCTGGTTTGTGAGTGAAAGTCGCCGGCCACTGTATCTCAAAACTCACTTACGAGTGATGTTTGAGATATTTGCTCTTTAAAAATCTGGATCAAGCTGAAAATTGAAACACTGAACAACGAAAGTTGTTCGTGAGTCTCTCAAATTTTCGCAACACGATGGTGTTTTACGAAACATCTTCGGGTTGTGAGGTTAAG
>NZ_PTSN01000010.1:0-86349 GCF_002965865.1 Escherichia sp. MOD1-EC6098 | reverse complement strand
ATTCCGGCTGGCATTTTTACAGTCAGAGGAATACGGATAACAGTATAACGTTCGCTGTAAACGGGCAGATGGTTCCATCAAACTACGGAAACTTTGATGCCCGCTATCAGACCAAAACAGGCGGTGTGCAGGATGTGCGTCTGGGAAGCGCCATTGGTATTGGGCGTGGCGGGAATGCACCATCAGGTCACCTTATCAGCGGTCTTGATGGTGGTGAAAGTATGGACTGGGCCAATGCCCGCCCGGTGCAGGTTCTGATTAATGGCGTCTGGCGGAATGTAGCGAGTTTGTAATCATGATGCACTTAAAGAATCTTACGGTACAAAACCCTAAAACAATTGAGCAATACCAGCTGGCGCGGCAGCATAAATTTTTATTGTGGCTGTTCTCAGATGATGGCCAGGAATGGCACGAAGCCCAGGAAAAATTTCAACCAGACACTCTGAAAGTTATTTATGTCGAAACTGGCGAAGTGGTCTGGGTCGGAAAAGACATCACCTCAATCTGCCCGGAAAATAAAAGTGTGATTGAGTTGCCGGATATTACCGCTAATCGTCGCATTGAGGCGTCGGGATACTGGTTTTACCGCGACGATAAATTTGTCTTCGACTACAAACTTAAAGCGGAAGATGAACGCGATGCCCTGTTACAACGGGTCAGCATCATGACCAGCGAATGGGAAAAGGACCTGCTGCTGGGATTAATCAGCGACGAAGACAGGGAGAAATTGAAAGCCTGCCGTATTTATACAAAAACGTTACGGGAGATGACATTCAGCCAGGTTACAGATAAAGCATCGTATGCCGCGATTGTATGGCCAGAATTACCGCAGAACATTAGCGAGAATTAAGAAGTAATGAGCGCACTGTTGACGAAAGCATTTGAAAAGTGGGTTGCTGAATGCACAGCCAGTAATTTACCTGCGCGCCCTGACGCTATTATTTTTGCCCTGATGGAGCGGGAACCAACGCGCGAAGATAATACCGTTCCGGAAGAAAAAATCACATATGCTGTGAATGAACTGACCTACGGCCAGTTAAGCCCGAACAATATTGTGTGTAGCGCGGTTGTTCCTGATGACTGTGCATTCAGTTATGACTGGATTTGTCTCATCCATCAGGCCAGCGGAACACTATGCGGCGTAATAAAAACGCCTGTTCGACAAAAAGTGACAGGCGAGTCACTTATTCGTAATTTCACGATTATATACAGTGGCATTGCTCAGGCTGCGCAAATTACCGTTCCTCCACAGAGCTGGCAGGTAGATCTTTTCCCTGAAATAAACAAAAAAGCGCCACTGGACAGCCCGGCGTTCACCGGCACGCCAACCACACCAACTCCGCCAGACGATGCGGTCGGGCTGGAGATGGCGAACGCAGCGTTTGTTCGCAAACTGCTCGCCGCACTGGTTGACTCATCACCGGAAGCCCTGGACACACTGAACGAACTGGCAGCGGCGCTGGGCAATGACCCGAACTTTTCGACGACGGTCATTAACGCGCTGGCGGGTAAACAACCGCTGAACGATTTGCTGACGGCAATCAGTGAACTGACGAAACGGGCAGATAATCTTCTGTACTTTAATCAGGACGGGAATGTTTCTCTCTCTCCGCTGTCAGAAAAAGCCCGCGCATTACTGGCACTGGACACACCTGAAGCCATGCGCACGGAACTTGAACTGAAAGCGGCTGCAACGATGGAGTCCCAGAGCAATATCCGCGACCGCACACCAGGCAGGCTGGCGCTGCCGGGGGCATTTGGATACGGAATGACAGAGCACGAGGGGATGGTGCTCGGCATTACAAATCTTGATGAGCTTGCGTTGATATGCATGAACACAGAACCAGGTCGATATTACACATCATCAATGTCATCAGGTGATTTAACTGGTGTAGTCGAATTTATCTGGCTGGACAACTGGCAGAATGACAAAACCAGCCAGACAGCAACAAAACTTATTCTGTTTTACGGAAGAGACGGACGTATTCTTTCCAGCGTTCGCGGCTCTGACTACGGAGCCCCTGTTGTATGGAGAGATCTTACCCCATTAACTGGCAACACAACTGTAAAAGACGCGCAATCGGATATCCGGGATCGTACACCTGGCAGGCTGGCGCTGTCCGGCATGTATGGATTCGGCCAGGCATTTACCAGCACCGAAGCCCTGGCATTTAACGGGCAGGCCGATTTTGCTGAATGGCTGAAAGAGGCCACCCCGGGGCGTTATGCGGTCAGTATTGCGGACTCTTCCACACTACTGGCGGGCACCACGAAATTTAACGGCATCATTGATGTGATGTGGTCACCCTTTGATAACGACGAGTCAGACACAACGCGCAAATTCAAAACGCTGCTGTGTTTTAACCAGTATTACGAAGGTGAGCACAGTATTCATCGCCTGACTTACCGCTGGAGTGGAAACAACTGGAATGCAACAGTAAGCCCCATTATTTACGACGGCGATTCGCTGGCGTTCCTGCTGTCCAGGACAGCTGGCTCAGGCTCATATTTCAAATACCCGGCAGTGGGTGTTCCGGTGCTGGCTGTTTATCGCGGAACAACTTCCGGGGATAAAGAAATCAAAATTGGCCTGGGTGATGTGGTGCAGGGGTCACTACTGGGCGGAGTTAATCTTTCGTGCACAATATCTTCTGCGGGGGCTGGCTCCTACGGTTCCACACCGAGTGCAGGAGCTACAGGGTACACTTTTCCGGGGCGTTATATGGCGTTATCCGGGGTCAGGGACTCTTACGGAACAAGCGGTCGTATCTGCCTGTTTGTGCGCATCGAGTAACGGGGAATAAAACATGAAAATCAGAGCAGTAAAAGGCATCAGAAACGCCCATTATCTCGAAAATGGTGCGGTTGACTGCGAGGTGTTATTTGAAGGTGAAACGGAATTCGTCCCGTATACCGCCATGCAGGACGATAGCGCCCCGACAGGCCAGCGCATCTGGGAAGAGTTACAGAGCGGCAAATGGGGAGAAATAACCCCGTTCACCGTCACGCCGGAACTTATCGCCGCGGCGAAGGATGCCAAAAAGCGGGAAATAGAGGTGTGGCGCACAGAACAGGAGGCGCAGCCGTTCACGTTCGAATGGAACGGTCGTAGCTGGAATGCTGGCCCCAGCTCACTGGCCCGTATCTATCCGGTGGTAATGGCATCAAAATCCGACACAGCGCGGGACGTTATGACATGGGGTGATGCCGATAATCAGCAAGTGAAGATGTCGATGACAGAGCTTGAGGAGCTGGCTACAGCTATGGCGCAGGCGCAGGTTAACCGCAATGATGAAATTTATCGACGTCAGCGACAGATGAAGGACGTGCTGGATGGCCTGAATAATCTTGCCGACATCCGCGCTTTTCAGAGTGGAGAGTCAGAATGAAATGGGAAAAGGCAATTCTGCGTCCGTCAGCCATGCACATTAAATGCTCTGTGGTTTGCCTTCATCCATGGTCAGAAAATACCGGAAACATCAAACCATCGGGGCGTTATCTCAGCCCCGAAAATGCTGTATCTGCACTTTTACCCTATCTGAAAGAAAGCACAGAAAAAGACATTGTGGCGCTGTTATTTTGCGCCCCTTCTGCTGGCGAGTTTTTATCACTCGCCAGGCAATTTTCAGGCGCATTTCCGTTGCCGGAGGTGGGACGAATGTCCCGCATGATCTCCAGCCAGCTTTCACTGGCCATCAGCAGAATGCAAATCCCCGCCAGACCGGCAACATCACTTCCGGAACCGATAATGCTGTCGACACAGACCACTCGCAGCATGTCGCTGGCAGCAACCATTGCACAGGCAGCCACTCCTGCCGCCACATCACCGGAAACATTGTCATCATCGCTGCATCAGTTCATGAATGCGAGAGATAAAGCCTTACAGGAAATCGCTGATCAGCAGGCCGCACTCCGGCAAAAATTTTGCCCGGTGTGGCGCTTTTGCTACAAGGGAGCTCTTAGCCAGGCTGCAGTGCTGATACAAAAAAACATCCCACACCCAGAGTGGGTTTTTACAGCTGTGATGCTGTTCGTCGGCGATAATCTCTCATCACTAAGGGAAGCACTACATGACCCAGATGATTGTCCTTGCGCTTGACGGGGAAGCCATTCTGCTGCGCAACATCACCGTCAGCGCCACCATGCAACTACCGGACAAAGATATGTCCGGACAGTCAACCAGCACCACGAGCGCCCAGCAGGGAAACAAGGCTAAAGAGCTGCGCGTGTCGGGGGTTATTGATTTTAACGATGAAGCTATTCTGACCCGTATTTTTCAGCTTGCGGAGGCAACAGAAAGCAACGGTGCTAAAAAAACATATCGCATTGCTAACGCTACCGCGAAGGCAATCAATATGCGACAGGGGGTATTTTCTGGTGGCATTGATGCCACGGAACAACAGGGAAAAATGCACTGGCAGGTCACCTTTACTCTCAGGGAAAAATTAAGCGTGCCAGAGAAAGCATCAGCACGTAGCGGTTCACAAAAAACCATCGCCAGACAGCAGACCCAGAATGGCAGCGAACAGGCACCAGACAAAGGCATGAATACGCAAAGTTCGTTCTGGAAAAAAATCAATGATGCCGTTGGCTCTGGTCTGGATGCTGTTGGCATTGGGAGCGTGAAAGAGGAAGGGAAAACATGAAATTGATACAACGCTGCATGATTAATGGCGAACGGGTGGAAATTGCCGATATAAACCTTGTTCTTACCCTGAATGCTGCCGGTCGTGGCTTCATTTCTGTTAACAATCTGTCACCCGAACACAGCCTTGCCGGCGCAATGGTACAAATTGATCTCGGCCGTGACGGTGAAGCATGGCGCTATTTCTCCGGCTACATTGAGCGCGATCAACCTGCTGAAAATGGCTCACGTCGCCTTTTTATCCGTGAAGCAGCTGCTGTGCTGGATTTTGATTTCCCTTGCTCCATGCAACACCCGACGTTGCGGGGGGTACTCGATAATCTGGGGCGACAAAGCGGTATCGTTTTTATCACTCCGGATGCGGATTATGCCAGTATACCAACTCCCTACATCACCCACAGCGGCAGCGGAGCACAACTGCTCAGCCAACTGGGGCGAGCATTCAGTATCAACGATTACGTCTGGCACCCTATGCCGGACGGTTCTGTATTTGTGGGAAGCGCAGCTGATTCACGATTTGCCAGTATTACAATGCCGGATATTCCGCAACAGTACACACTCGGGCAAAGCGGCGGAAACAGCATCGACATCATGTTTATGGAAACTGTGCGACCGGGCGTGAACCTACCGGCCGGGCGCATTACCCGTGTAGCCCTCAACAACGAGAAAATGACCCTGACATGGGAGCGCCTTACCGCCACGGGTAGCCCTGTTTCCAAATCACCATTACGCAGACAAATGGAAACACAGTTCCCGGAACTGGTCAGCGGTACGCTACATACCCGGCTGGCGCGCGTCATTGCACCAACGGAGCCCGCCACCCTGGGCGATGTGGCCGACAGTTTCCGCCCACGCTACGCCGTCGATGTGCAGTTGCTTGATGAGAACGGCAACGATAAAAGCGATACGCCCGTTTACCCGGCAGTACCGCTCCCCGTCCCCATGGCTGGCAGTGAGGCGGGATGTTTTGCCTACCCGCCGGCAGGCACCATCGTGGAAATATCCAACATTGAAGGACGACCGGATAAACCTGTCATCAGGCAAATCTTACCCGCTGGTCATAACCTGCCTGATGTAAAGCCCGGCGAACAATTGCAACAACAGCGCGCAGAAGTGTTTCAGCGTGTCACGACTGACGGAAGCTGGCACAGAGAAACCGACCAGCAAATCAGGGAGCATTCAGCCAGGCGAACCATTAACAGCGATCAGGAAGAACGCACAACAACAACCAGAACAACAACAGTACAGGCAAACGACATAACCAGCGTTCTGGGAACCAGCAAGCTGATGACAGGTCAGACAGAACACATTACTACTGGCCATTATGCGATCGCAGCCGGTGAGCATATCCAGATGGTAGCGCAGGATTTGCTGACTAAACTCAAAGGGGCGACATCCACCATCGAGCATAACCTCACCGAAAACGTGGGAGGCCGCAGAACATGCCGGGCGGACGGCGGCCTGGAATTTACCGCCCCGACTGTATTTATTGGGCGCGGTGGCTCACGGGAAAAATCCGGACTTAATCTGCTGACGTTGTTGATTGATATTCTGGATCTGGTTCAGTTGCTGGCCACACACACTGCAAACCACACCCACAGCAACACTGGCGCACCAACAAACAGCAGCGAACTTGCCGCAGACGCCCAACAGGCTACGAGCCTGCGCGAAAAATACGGCGACCTTATCGCCTAATCACCGGGCATAAAATCCACATAAACGCCCCATCACGCAACGCACGGTTCAGGCCGTGCGTTTTCATATCTGCCACCTGATTAATGCGTTCTGCGTGCCATTCCGGCGCTGTATGCGCACACCACGTAAACGGTGTGACGTAAAGCGTGAGGTGACGTAAACCGCGCTACCCCCTCCAACCCGCGGGTTTTGTGTCGAAACACTTTTTCAGTTTTCTGCCGTGCAAAAATGACCGTCAGCCCGCGCTGCGACTGAGGGAAAGGCGAGGATCTGAAATTTCACGTTTTGAAATTTTTTGCAGTTTTCAGAGAGGTTTTTACGATCGCACAAATGGTAGGAGCAATGAAACCGCATGATATTAAAAGAGTTTTCATACTTTACGCGAGACGAGAAACGATCACGAAAGGATCGCATCAAAAAATCGTCAAACAACGAAGCCTGACGCAGCACGGCCTGCGTAAAATTAAGAGTCAAAATTAAACTGAAAAAAGGATCAATACCGCGCCTCGATCACGCATGACGATCTACACAGCAACAGGGCGAAAAAAAACCGGCGCGAACGCCGGCGGAAGCATGTATCAAATGCGTGACTGAATAATGTCTACGGTCGGGAATTTTACATCAGAAGGCTGATAAGTCTCAACGGATTGAAACAAGGGAAAAAACCAGGCTAGAATTCGCGCGGGTGCCTTTCGGCTGATGGCTGGAGGGAATACCTGAAGGCCGGATGTGGAAAGGCCCCGGAAAACATTTTCTGTTTAACCGAGGCCCTAACCGCATTACCTTCGCAAGTGATAGGTTAGCGCCTCTCCAATAAAGGAGCAAGCGCTATGTCGCAAAAATCGCTTATGGCCATCACGTTCTGCGTGACGGCAATCCTCATCATCTGGATGCTGCACGGTTCGCTGTGTGAAATACGGATGAGCTTCTGGGGAGCGGAGTTTGCGGCGTTCTTACAGTGTAAACAGTAAGGAAACCGCGACGGGGGAGCAATCCCCCGTCAATCGGTTGCTAAGGCAAGGTCGTAAAGGCACCCTATCTCACAGGCATGTCCCCACGGCGCAAATTTTGTCTCCCTTATGAATAGGGACGACATCTGCAGTTCGTCTACTTACTTAGGTTTTGCAGAAAACCACAATCCTGCCACTTGAGTAGCAATCATTGTATAACGCACTCGCTGGGTATCAAAGCGGGCCCCATTTTCATCATGATCAGCGGCAGCTTTAATCATCTTAGAAAGATGTTCGCCACGACTTTCTGCTGGAATTTCCGGTGAAAATATTTTCATCAAAACAGCCTGCAATAACAACGCCCCTAAAGCCCCGTCACCATTAGGCGATGCAAAAATAGCCGTCACATCTTTTATTTTCTTACTACCCTTATCCACAGCAACAACCAAGGCGGTCGTTTCACTTAAATTAATTTGTGCAACATCATTAACCTCACCATGTGAAATACTTACCTTTTTACTCAATTTAAACCCAAGAGCCTTAGAGGTGCTTTTTAATTCACTGTTAAGTTTTTTATTAAATTGTTCTGCTGTTAGATCAAATGTTGAAGAGGCTAAAGATAAACCTGACCAACAAATTAGAAAGAACAAAACCACATATTTAATAACTCTACTCATTCACTACACACCTTTTTAGAGCGGCTGATTGAGCCATCATTACAAACAAATTTTCCATCCTTAGTACAATGTGACACCCCACCTTTACTACCAGAACATGGCTTCCGCCCACGCCCAGCATCAGCGTTCATTGACAAAACGAAACCGATACAAGCAATCACTAAAAATTTGTACATAAAACCTCCTAAAAAATATGAGATTGAATAATAACCAAGGTCAACATTAAGAAAAAACGATCTATATCAAAGAGATAGCACAATAATCAGTACCGCAAACATCAATGCTTGCGGCAGCAGAAAAACATCAAATCAATCGAAGTGTGGACACTATGTGGACACTGATCCTAAAAATCCTTTTCAATCAGTAAAATAATTTCTTGACCTTCCCCTTGCTGGAAGGTTTACCCTTTATCTCAGTCAGTCAACACTGTCTTAAAGGAGTGAATTATGTCTCAAACAATCGACCTGACCCTGGACGGCTTGTCCTGCGGTCACTGCGTTAAACGCGTAAAAGAGAGTCTTGAGCAGCGCCCGGACGTTGAGCAGGCGGACGTGTCTATCACTGAAGCGCACGTTACCGGTACTGCCAGCGCAGAGCAGCTTATCGAAACTATCAAGCAAGCGGGTTATGACGCATCAGTAAGCCACCCAAAGGCTAAACCGCTGGCGGAGTCATCAATCCCGTCGGAAGCACTGACAGCGGTTCCTGATGAGCTTCCGGCAGCGACCGCCGAAGACGATAGTCAGCAGTTGCTGCTGAGCGGCATGAGCTGCGCCAGTTGTGTCACCCGGGTGCAGAACGCGCTGCAAAGCGTACCGGGCGTCACCCAGGCACGGGTAAACCTGGCGGAGCGCACTGCGCTGGTGATGGGCAGTGCCTCCCCACAAGATTTAGTGCAGGCGGTGGAAAAAGCGGGCTACGGCGCAGAGGCGATTGAAGATGATGCTAAACGCCGCGAGCGCCAGCAGGAAACCGCCGTCGCGACTATGAAACGCTTCCGCTGGCAGGCGATTGTCGCCCTGGCGGTGGGTATCCCGGTGATGGTCTGGGGGATGATTGGCGAGAACATGATGGTCACTGCCGACAACCGCAACCTGTGGTTGGTTATCGGCCTGATTACGCTGGCGGTGATGGTTTTCGCGGGTGGGCATTTTTACCGCAGCGCATGGAAAAGCCTGCTGAACGGCGCGGCGACGATGGATACGCTGGTAGCGCTGGGTACAGGCGTGGCGTGGCTCTATTCGATGAGCGTCAACCTGTGGCCGCAGTGGTTCCCGATGGAAGCGCGACATCTTTATTACGAAGCCAGCACGATGATTATCGGTCTGATTAATCTCGGCCATATGCTGGAAGCGCGCGCACGTCAGCGCTCTTCTAAAGCGCTGGAGAAATTACTCGATTTAACCCCGCCCACGGCACGACTGGTCACCGAAGATGGTGAAAAAAGTGTGCCGCTGGCTGAAGTGCAGCCAGGTATGTTGCTGCGCCTGACGACCGGTGATCGTGTGCCGGTAGATGGTGAGATTACCCAGGGCGAAGCGTGGCTGGATGAAGCAATGCTGACGGGTGAACCTATTCCGCAGCAAAAAGGCGAAGGCGATAGTGTCCATGCCGGGACGGTGGTGCAGGACGGCAGCGTGCTGTTTCGCGCCAGTGCGGTTGGCAGCCATACTACCTTGTCGCGGATTATTCGCATGGTGCGCCAGGCCCAGAGCAGTAAGCCGGAAATCGGCCAACTGGCGGATAAAATCTCTGCCGTGTTTGTGCCGGTAGTGGTGGTGATTGCGCTGATCAGTGCGGCAATCTGGTATTTCTTTGGTCCGGCACCGCAAATTGTTTATACCCTGGTGATTGCCACCACGGTGCTGATTATCGCCTGCCCGTGTGCGCTGGGGCTGGCAACGCCGATGTCGATTATTTCTGGTGTCGGCCGCGCGGCAGAGTTCGGTGTGCTGGTGCGTGACGCCGACGCACTGCAACGTGCCAGTACGCTGGATACCGTAGTTTTCGATAAAACCGGGACGCTGACCGAAGGGAAGCCGCAGGTTGTCACTGTGAAAACCTTTGCTGATGTTGACGAAGCGCAGGCGCTGCGTCTGGCGGCGGCACTGGAACAAGGTTCCAGCCACCCACTGGCGCGGGCAATCCTCGATAAAGCAGGCGATATGCAACTGCCACAAGTCAACGGCTTCCGCACATTGCGCGGGCTGGGCGTGAGCGGTGAAGCAGAAGGCCATGCGCTGCTGTTGGGGAATCAGGCGCTGTTAAATGATCAGCAAGTAGATACGAAAGCTATCGAAGCGGAGATTACCGCCCAGGCATCGCAAGGATCAACGCCAGTGCTGCTGGCGGTTGACGGTAAAGCGGTAGCCCTGCTGGCAGTACGCGATCCATTACGTAGTGATAGCGTGGCGGCGCTGCAACGGCTGCATAAAGCGGGATATCGTCTGGTGATGTTGACCGGGGATAACCCAACGACCGCCAATGCGATCGCCAAAGAAGCGGGGATTGATGAAGTGATTGCGGGTGTATTGCCGGATGGTAAAGCCGAAGCGATTAAACGTCTGCAAAGCGAGGGGCGTCAGGTCGCAATGGTGGGTGACGGTATTAACGACGCGCCAGCACTGGCCCAGGCTGATGTCGGTATTGCAATGGGCGGTGGAAGTGATGTTGCGATTGAAACCGCAGCGATTACTCTGATGCGCCATAGTCTGATGGGCGTTGCCGATGCGCTCGCCATCTCCCGCGCAACGCTGCGTAATATGAAGCAGAATCTGCTTGGTGCGTTTATCTATAACAGCATTGGGATCCCCGTCGCCGCCGGTATTTTATGGCCGTTCACCGGAACCTTGCTTAACCCGGTGGTTGCCGGGGCAGCCATGGCACTCTCGTCGATTACCGTGGTGAGCAACGCCAACCGGTTGCTGCGGTTTAAACCGAAAGAGTAAGTACGTCATTGCCGGATGCGCTGCTTCAGGGCGGCGCATTTGGCATTAACGCACGACTGCCGGATGCGGCGTGAACGCCTTGTCCGGTTTACTGGACAAAGCACTGTGCACAAATGCAACAATCAACTCCATTTGCGCCATTCCTCCCCGCGCGCTAGCATGATATTTCACAAAGGGAGGTCGTATGGATCTGTTGTACCGGGTAAAAACACTTTGGGCTGCGCTGCGCGGTAATCATTACACCTGGCCTGCCATCGATATCTCTCTTTCCGGTAATCGTCATTTTCATCTCATTGGCAGTATTCATATGGGTAGCCACGATATGGCTCCCCTGCCCGCCCGGCTGCTCAAAAAACTCAAACAAGCCGATGCGCTTATCGTCGAGGCGGATGTTTCCACCAGCGATACCCCATTTGCCAATCTCCCTTCCTGCGAGGCGCTGGAAGAGCGTATCAGCGAAGAACAGATGCAAAACCTGCAACACATTAGCCAGGAGATGGGCATTTCTCCCTCGCTGTTTTCTACTCAACCGCTGTGGCAAATTGCGATGGTTCTTCAGGCGACACAGGCGCAAAAACTGGGGCTGCGGGCAGAATATGGTATCGATTACCAGTTATTGCAGGTAGCGAAGCAACAACATAAGCCCGTGATTGAACTGGAAGGGGCAGAAAATCAGATTGCCATGTTGCTCCAGCTTCCCGACAACGGACTGGCACTGCTGGACGATACTCTGACCCACTGGCATACCAACGCCCGGTTGTTGCAACAAATGATGAGCTGGTGGCTGAATGCACCACCGCAAGATAATGAAATAACGCTGCCCAATACATTCAGTCAGTCGCTGTACGATGTGCTGATGCACCAGCGCAATCTTGCCTGGCGGGATAAATTACGCGCTATGCCGCCGGGGCGCTATGTGGTCGCGGTTGGCGCACTGCACTTATATGGAGAAGGGAATTTGCCGCAGATACTGCGCTAAAAAAATGGCCAATATCGCTATTGGCCCGTCAAAGAGGAATTTCATATTTTTATTATTATGCCGTCACTTTAAGCGACGGTGTAAGTCGATTGTCGCTCAATCTCACCATCCTGCCAATACTCTTAGGCAAGATGACTCTTTTTTTTGGGCCGCCATCAGGCGTATGCTTTCTCCGTTTTTTGTTTGAGGCAGGAAAATTACGATGACACCCGCAGTTAAATTACTCGAAAAAAACAAGATTTCTTTCCAGATTCATACCTACGATCACGATCCGGCTGAAACTAATTTTGGCGATGAAGTGGTCAAAAAATTAGGTTTAAATGCGGATCAGGTCTACAAAACGCTGCTTGTCGCGGTGAACGGCGATATGAAACATCTGGCGGTAGCCGTTACGCCAGTCGCAGGTCAACTGGATCTTAAAAAGGTGGCAAAGGCGCTGGGTGCCAAGAAAGTGGAGATGGCCGATCCGATGGTGGCACAACGCACCACGGGGTATCTGGTTGGGGGAATTAGCCCACTGGGGCAGAAAAAACGTCTGCCGACGATCATCGACGCCCCCGCGCAAGAATTTGCCACCATTTATGTTTCTGGTGGTAAACGCGGGTTAGATATCGAACTGGCAGCAGGCGATCTGGCGAAGATCCTCGATGCGAAATTTGCCGATATTGCTCGCCGCGATTAAGCATTGTGCCGGATGCGCACATCCGGCACTTTCAGATTACTGCCAGCTTACCTCACCTTTCGGCTCATATGCGCTCGCATCCAGCGGCGAGTTTTTCTGGATATAGCCTTTCAGCACTTCAGCATCAATAAAGCCGGTATTCACATAACCCGGTTTGTTATCAAGGCGCGGATAACCATCACCACCGGTGGCATTGAAGTTTAATGTCGCCATGCGGTAAGTTTTCGCCGGATCGATTGCTTCGCCTTTGATTTTCAGGTCGTTCAGTTTGCCGTCTTTCGCCACAAAGCTGACGTTGGCAAATTGCGGATAGGCACCGGAATCCGGCTTCATTTGCGCGACGGCGGTCAGGTAATCAATCACCTCTTTACCCGTCATATCCACATACACCACCACATTGCCGAACGGCTGCACTTTCAGCACGTTTTTGTAGCTGATATTACCAGCCTCAATGGAGTCGCGGACCCCGCCGCCGCTCATCACCGCGAAGTCAGCGCCTGTGCGATCCATTTGTGCCGCCAGAATTAATCGTCCCATATTGGTCTGCACAAAACGGACTTTGCTGCGGTCACCTTCCAGGCGACCATTGGTTTCGCCAATTTTCACTTCCAGTTGCGCTTTGCCTTTGTTCTGGAACGGCGATAACAGCGAGATCATTTGCTGGTTCTCAGCGATTTCCGGGGTGTAAAGCACACGTTCACTTTTCCCGTCTTCCCAGGTCACTTTCTTCTTCAGATTCACCGGAATCAACTGGTAGTTGACCATTTTCATTTCGCCATTGCGGAACTCAAAATCAGCCCGCCCCACGTATTTCCCCCACTCATGCGCCTGCACAATCCAGATGCCGTTTTGTTGATCCGGTTTACAAGGCGTACCAGGAACATAATCGACCTGTTTTTTATTTTCCGCCGCCATACAGACCGGATCTTGCGAGTGACCACCGACGATCATCGCCAGCGATCCGGCAGGCAGGCTGCGCGCCATCTCTACATCGCCCGGAGCATTTGAACCGTGCTCACCATTGTCGTAATGCCCCATATGCGTGGCGGCGATAATAATGTCCGGCTTCTCTGTCTGTTGCAGTTCCTGAATCACCAACTTCGCTTCGTCGGCAGGTTTACGAAACTCAATGTCAGTGAAATATTCCGGGTTACCAATTTTCGCCGTGTCATCGGTCGTCAGACCAATAACCGCGATTTTCAGATCCTGACGCTTAAACAACGCCCAGGGTTTAAACAGGCGCTCGCCGGTACTTTTTTGATAGATATTGGCGGACAGTAACGGGAACTTAGCCCACTTTTCCTGCTGACGTAATACGGCGAGCGGGTTATCAAATTCATGATTACCGATCGCCATCGCGTCATAACCCACCAGATTCATGCCGCGAAAATCAGGTTCAGCATCCTGTAAGTCGGATTCCGGTACACCGGTGTTAATGTCGCCACCAGAAAGTAACAGCACGCTACCACCTTCAGCAGCGACTTCTTTGCGGATACCATCCACCAGCGTTTTTTGCGCCGCCAGACCATATTCGCCATATTCATTACGCCAGAAATGACCGTGGTGATCGTTGGTATGAAGCACCGTAATTTTGTAGGTTTTATCCTGCTCATAAGCCTGGGCGGTTTCACTCGCCAGTGTAAATGCGGCTAATAATGCTAATGCCACACCCCGCTGCAAAAACTTCATATTTCTCTCTCCCTGACCAGATATCAACGTGTTGAAAATTAGTATGACGCGACATAATAGACAAATCTGTGTGTGGTGATGGTAAATCTACATACAAAAATGGAAATTCTGTATTAAGCATTGAGACTTCCTTAAGACAGCGCATGCAGGTATGTTAGTCAGGTAATAATCACAAATAAGATAATTCTTTACATCGCAACCCTGAAAAAGTGACTTTCCTATGGCAATGAGTGAACAAACCCAGCCTGTGGCGGGCGCGGCTGCGTCAACCACTAAGGCACGCACATCGTTTGGTATTTTAGGCGCAATCAGCCTCTCGCATCTGCTGAACGACATGATCCAATCGCTAATTCTGGCGATTTATCCTCTGCTCCAGTCTGAATTTTCTCTGACATTTATGCAGATTGGCATGATTACCCTGACGTTCCAGCTCGCTTCCTCCCTGCTGCAACCGGTGGTCGGCTACTGGACCGATAAATACCCGATGCCGTGGTCGCTGCCGATTGGCATGTGCTTTACCCTGAGCGGCCTGGTGCTTCTGGCGCTGGCGGACAGTTTTGGTGCGGTTCTGCTGGCGGCGGCGCTGGTCGGTACAGGTTCATCGGTCTTTCACCCGGAATCTTCCCGCGTGGCGCGTATGGCGTCTGGGGGGCGTCATGGCCTGGCACAATCTATCTTCCAGGTAGGCGGTAACTTTGGTAGTTCGTTGGGGCCATTGCTGGCGGCGGTGATCATCGCACCTTACGGCAAAGGCAACGTCGCATGGTTTGTACTGGCAGCACTGCTGGCTATCGTAGTACTGGCGCAAATCAGCCGCTGGTACGCCGCGCAACACCAAATGAGTAAAAGCAAACCGAAAGAAGTGATTGTTAACCCGCTGCCACGCGACAAAGTGGTACTGGCAGTCAGCATCTTGTTAATCCTGATTTTCTCGAAATATTTCTATATGGCGAGCATCAGCAGCTATTACACCTTTTATTTGATGCAAAAGTTCGGTTTATCTATCCAGAATGCCCAACTTCATCTGTTTGCCTTCCTGTTTGCCGTCGCGGCGGGAACCGTCATTGGCGGGCCTGTGGGGGACAGAATTGGTAGAAAATATGTAATTTGGGGTTCTATCCTCGGCGTTGCGCCGTTTACCTTGATTTTACCTTACGCCAGCCTGTACTGGACGGGTATTTTAACGGTGATTATTGGATTTATCCTCGCCTCGGCGTTTTCCGCCATTCTGGTCTACGCCCAGGAGCTACTTCCGGGGCGTATCGGCATGGTTTCTGGACTCTTTTTCGGTTTTGCTTTCGGGATGGGAGGCCTTGGCGCAGCGGTTCTGGGGCTTCTCGCTGACCATACCAGCATCGAGTTAGTTTATAAAATCTGTGCTTTCCTGCCGCTTCTGGGAATGTTGACCATATTCTTACCTGATAATCGGCATAAATCCTGAATTCCCGGCAGCCAAAGGTAAACTTTGGCTGCTTCATTTTGCAGTAGCCATAAGCCTTTCCTCTTCATACACCTCATCACTTTTCCGATCCGTGCTTTTTTTGCGGCTAATTCCATTTTTCTGCAAAATTCAACAATTATTCATAAACATCATCAATGAAATTGTCATAAACTATTACCTGTAATTTTGGTTTTCCCGGCCAAAATATGGACAACTACCACCAGGAAAAGGAGACGGAATGCATCACGCCACCCCGCTTATCACCACAATTGTTGGCGGCCTTGTGCTTGCCTTTATCCTCGGCATGCTGGCCAATAAACTGCGTATTTCTCCTCTGGTGGGATATCTGTTAGCGGGTGTGCTGGCTGGCCCCTTTACCCCAGGTTTTGTTGCTGATACTAAACTGGCACCGGAACTGGCGGAGCTGGGCGTTATTCTGCTGATGTTCGGCGTCGGCCTGCATTTTTCGCTAAAGGATTTAATGGCGGTAAAGTCGATCGCCATTCCCGGCGCGATTGCCCAGATAGCCGTGGCGACGTTGCTGGGCATGGCTCTCTCTGCCGTGATCGGCTGGTCGTTGATGACCGGCATCGTGTTCGGCCTGTGCCTTTCCACCGCCAGTACCGTGGTACTGCTACGCGCGCTTGAAGAACGGCAATTGATAGACAGTCAGCGCGGGCAAATCGCCATTGGCTGGCTGATTGTGGAAGATTTGGTGATGGTTCTTACGCTGGTATTGTTGCCGGCGGTAGCGGGGATGATGGAACAAGGCGATGTTGGCTTTGCCACGCTGGCGGTTGATATGGGGATCACCATCGGCAAGGTGGTCGCATTTATCGCCATTATGATGCTGGTGGGCCGCCGTCTGGTGCCGTGGATTATGGCGCGGAGCGCTGCAACCGGTTCGCGTGAATTGTTTACCTTATCGGTGCTGGCGCTGGCATTAGGCATTGCTTTTGGTGCAGTAGAACTGTTTGACGTCTCCTTCGCGCTGGGCGCATTCTTTGCCGGAATGGTGCTTAACGAATCCGAACTTAGTCACCGCGCAGCGCATGATACGCTGCCGTTGCGCGATGCGTTTGCGGTGCTGTTCTTTGTCTCTGTAGGCATGTTGTTTGATCCACTGATCCTGATTCAGCAACCGCTGGCGGTGCTGGCTACGCTGGCGATTATTCTGTTTGGTAAATCAGTGGCAGCGCTTTTCCTGGTTCGTCTGTTTGGTCACTCCCAGCGTACAGCGTTAACCATTGCCGCCAGCCTGGCGCAGATTGGTGAGTTCGCCTTTATCCTGGCAGGTCTGGGGATGGCGCTGAATCTGCTGCCGCAGGCAGGGCAAAACCTGGTGCTGGCAGGCGCGATCCTGTCGATTATGCTCAACCCGGTGCTGTTCGCGCTGCTGGAGAAATATCTGGCGAAGACCGAAACACTGGAAGAGCAGACGCTGGAAGAGGCTATCGAAGAAGAGAAACAGATCCCGGTGGATATTTGCAACCACGCGATACTGGTGGGCTATGGTCGCGTGGGCAGCCTGCTGGGGGAAAAATTGCTCGCGTCTGATATTCCGTTAGTGGTGATTGAAACATCACGAACCCGTGTTGATGAGTTGCGTGAACGCGGGGTTCGCGCAGTATTAGGCAACGCTGCTAACGAAGAGATAATGCACCTGGCGCATCTGAAATGCGCGAAATGGCTGATTCTGACCATTCCCAACGGTTACGAAGCCGGTGAGATTGTGGCCTCTGCTCGCACCCAAAACCCGGATATTGAGATTATCGCCCGTGCCCATTATGACGATGAGGTGGCGTATATCTCCGAACGTGGAGCAAATCAGGTGGTGATGGGTGAACGCGAAATTGCCCGTACTATGCTGGAACTGCTGGAAGCGCCACCGGCTGGTGAGGTGGTGACGGGGTAATATATTGACATCATTGCCGGATGCGATGCTAACGCATCTTATCCGGCCTACGCGTGCCATCTTCCGTAGGTTGGATAAGGCGTTTACGCCGCATCCGACAGTCATCAGTTCGCTGGTTTAACGATCCCAGTAAGACTCTTCCAGACTGTCTTCACGCTCCGGCAGCCCGCGTGTTAAGCGTGGTGAATGCTGGTTCAAAACCTGATAACTGACGCGGTTAGCGTATTTACACACCTGCGCTAACGACGAATAGGTTAACCAGGTGAATTTATGCTTACTGGAATTTGGCACGTTGGTGCGGTGATAACTATTGGCGGTAATGTCATGCAACAACGCTGCCAGCGCCCCATCTCCGGCTCCGTTGGTGTTCATGATTTTTTCCGGCCCGCCCATATATGGTGCAATGTGCGAATAGACACGCAACGGATTCTGGCAATCTTTGTGCCGCATGGCGCGGCTAAACTCATACTGGTTAAATTCGGGTATGGCCCCCGGCAATAGCGGATGCTGGGTTTTGCGTTTCGCTTCGTCTTCAGTAAAGCCCGCCATATATAAACCAATTGGCCCCGCGGTGCACAGCACCAGATCTACCCAGTCCAGTGCCTTATCAGATGCCAGCAGCGGATCGCTCTCTCCGGTCAACGCTTCCGCTTCCTCTTCGTTCATCGCCAGAATAGAAACGTGTTCTTTGAGGAACGCCTGCCACCACTGTGGGTTCTCCGCAATAACAAATTTGGTTCCCAGCGTCAGCACCACCGGCACGTTGTATTTTTTGGCATATTCAATGGCTTTCATGGTCGCTTCCGGCATCGGTTCACCCGGCTTGCAACGCACCAGATAGGACGTTAATACCAGCGCCGACGCTCCGGCAATGACATCTTCCGGAATACTTTCCGCACGTAGCTGGTTCATATGACCCGGGCTGATAGCAAAGGTACGTTCGCCAGACTCACCAATCAGCGTAAAGCAACGACCAATCGGGCCGTCCACCCCTTGCAGATAGTTAAGATCGGTTCGACTGGAGGTGTTACACAAGTAACGGTAGGCGTAGCTGCCAATTTCAATATTGCTGCACATTACGCCCAGCAGCACCGAACGGTCATCCGCCAGCACGGAGTAATTGTGCATGGTGTTACCAATGGTGCCACCCGCGAACTGATGGGTTATCAGGTTGTTCTGTTTCAGTTCCTGATAAAGTACTTCGGCAACATCATCTTCAATCACCAGTGAATGCCCGGCACTTAATCCATAACGCTCAATGAACTCATCATCCACTTTCGCTTCAATATCCACCAGCGTCTGGTCGATACCCACCACCCAGGCGGCGCTGGTTTCGTTTTCTGGTTGGATTTGCTGCAACAGCGGATCGCGTGCGTTTACAGGGAAGTAATGTTTGGATTTACGTTTACCGGGAAATTTCATGGTTGTTTTTACGGGTGGTTAACTGAGCGGCGAATGTTAACACAATCATGCCTGAACGCGCGAGACGCAGGCAGTTTCAATATCAGCAGGTGAGATCGCATTTTCATGGCAGTGGTTCCTTACAATGGCGTTATTTGAAAGGAGTTTTTTAATGAAGACGGAAAACAAATTATCCGTGCTGGAACTTATTTCTCCTGAAATGAAGGCCGTTGTTAATACTCTTCAGCCCGATTTACCGCCCTGGCCCGCAGCGGGAACGATTACTGAGCAACGGCAGCATTACACACTTGAGCGTCGATTCTGGAATGCTGACGCTCCAGAAATGGCAACCAGAGCTTACGCAGTCCCTACGCCTTATGGCCAGGTGGAAACACGGCTCTACTCGCCGGACGCAGACAGCACCGCAACGCTGTTTTATCTGCATGGCGGCGGTTTTATTCTCGGCAATCTCGATACCCACGATCGCATTATGCGGCTGCTGGCGAACTACACTCAGTGTACGGTGGTTGGTATCAATTACACCCTTTCACCAGAAGCGCGTTTTCCGCAAGCAATAGAGGAAATCGTGGCGTCCTGTTGTCACTTCCACCGACAGGCAAGCGATTATCAAATCAATATGTCACGCATAGGTTTTGCCGGTGATTCCGCGGGCGCGATGCTGGCGCTCGCCAGTGCTTTATGGCTACGAGATAAGCAGATTGATTGCGGTAAAGTTGTTGGGGTTTTGCTGTGGTATGGGCTTTACGGATTACGAGATTCCGTAACTCGCCGCCTGTTGGGCGGTGACTGGGATGGTTTAACGCAACAGGATTTGCTGATGTATGAAGAGGCCTATTTAGGTAACAAAGCAGACCGCGAGTCGCCATATTACTGCCTGTTTAATAATGATCTCACTCGCGATATGCCGCCCTGCTTTATCGCGGGCGCAGAGTTTGATCCGCTGCTGGATGACAGTCGCCTGCTTTACCAGACGTTAGCGACACACCAGCAACCTTGTGAGTTCAAACTTTACTCCGGTACGCTACACGCCTTTTTGCATTATTCACGGATGATGAAAACCGCCGACGATGCTCTACGCGACGGCGCTCGATTCTTTAGCAATAGGTTGCAACCAGATTAGCCATCATTTCGATATGTTCCGGTGTAGCATTAAGCGCCGGAATATATTCATATTTTTTACCGCCCGCACCGAGAAAGACTTCACGGTTTTGCTCAGCAATCTCTTCCAGCGTCTCCAGACAATCCGCAGCAAAGCCCGGACACATCACCTGAATATGACCTACACCTTTTTCTCCGAGCATTTTCAGCGTTTCATCGGTATAAGGCATTAGCCAGGGTTCGCGACCAAAGCGTGACTGAAAGGTCATCATCACTTTTTCCGGTGCCATTCCCAGTGCTGAAGCCAGTTCACGGGTCGTTGTCCGGCAACGTTGCGGGTAGTCATCGCCTTCATCCGCATAACGCTGCGGAATGCCGTGATAGGAGAGCAATAGCAGATCCGGCTCGCCATGTTGCGCGAATGATGCACGAACGCTATTCGCTAAAGCATTAATATAAGAGGGGTCGTCGGCATAATCGCGAATAAACGAAATGCCGGGAATACTGCGTTTACGCGCCAGAATGCGCGCCAGTTCATCCCATACCGCGCCGACCGTAGAACAGGAGTATTGCGGGTAGAGCGGCAGCACCACGATATGATCGACATGCTCCGCCAGCAGTTCATCCACCGCGCTTTCCAGTGATGGCGAACCATAGCTCATTCCCAGTGCCACCGGTATTTCCGGTAAGCGTTGTGCCAGCGCCTGCTGTTGCTGACGGCTGTAAACCATTAGCGGCGAGCCACCTTCCATCCAGACAGAAGCGTACAGTTTCGCCACGCGCGGCGAACGCAGCGGTAATATCACGCCGCGCAGCAATGGCCACC
Organism: Escherichia sp. MOD1-EC6098; assembly: GCF_002965865.1. Taxonomy (NCBI): domain Bacteria; kingdom Pseudomonadati; phylum Pseudomonadota; class Gammaproteobacteria; order Enterobacterales; family Enterobacteriaceae; genus Escherichia; species Escherichia sp. MOD1-EC6098. The sequence continues at coordinate 65,382 of NZ_PTSN01000010.1, read as the reverse complement.
ACAACAGCCGTGAGGTATCAACTACGCGTTTGTCGCTTAAAAATTGTTTCAGATAACGTTTTACCGCTTCAGGAGTGGGGGCATCGGGTGTCCCCAGGTTTGCCAGCAGGATACCGGTTTTTGTCTGACGCATTACCGCCTCTTATCGATTCAACTTGTTGATAATTGTAGCGGAAAAGTGAGGAATAAGAACTAATTGCTGTGAGAGGTATTGCCTGAGGAGGATAAGCAGACCTGCCCGAAAGTAGATCTGCTGACATGTACCATGCCTGATGCGGCGTGAACGCCTTATCAGGCAGAGTGCAAATCAATGGTGACTTAGATTAGCCGAGGATTTTTTCCAGAGCCGCGCGAACTTCAGCAACCGGTTTGGTGCCGTCAACTTTCGCGTATTTGGTGTTGCCCGCTTCTGCTTCTTTGGAGTAGTAGCCGATCAGCGGTGCAGTCATCTGATGGTATTCAACCAGACGTTTACGCACGGTTTCTTCCTGATCGTCTTTACGGGTGGTCAGCTCTTCACCGGTAACGTCGTCTTTGCCTTCTACTTTCGGCGGATTGAATTTAACGTGATAAACACGGCCAGACGGCGCGTGAACGCGGCGACCTACGATACGATCAACGATCAGTTCGTCCGGTACGTCAAATTCCAGAACGTAATCAACATTGATACCCGCTTCTTTCATCGCATCTGCCTGCGGAATGGTACGCGGGAAGCCGTCCAACAGGAAACCGTTACGGCAGTCTTCCTGAGCAATGCGCTCTTTAACCAGCGCGATCACCAGTTCGTCGGTGACCAGTTTGCCAGCGTCCATAATGTCTTTTGCTTGTTTACCCAGCTCGGAGCCAGATTTGACCGCGGCACGCAGCATATCGCCAGTGGAGATTTGCGGAATACCATATTTCTCCATGATGAACTGAGCCTGAGTCCCTTTCCCCGCGCCCGGAGCGCCAAGCAGAATGATACGCATTGCGAAAATCCCCTTAAAATGTGTCGAATTTTTTGAAAAAGCGATAAACGATACCACCAACAGGCGATTGCCTCAAGAAAGGCACCTTGGGCTGAAACGGTTAAGGGGGGGATAATTTAAGGAAAGGTGATAAAAAATGCCGGATGACGTTAAGGTCATCCGGCATCGTATTCAACGTTCAGGCCGGAGAAACGCAATCGCGTTACATCCGGTATTACATCAGGAAACCAGAAGCTGGTTCATACGACGAATAAACAGGTTCGGATCTTCCAGCGTACCACGTTCTGCCAGCAGCGCCTGATCCAGCAGCAGTTCTACCCATTCGCTGAACTTCGCGTCATCTTCAGTATCTGCCGCACGTTTCACCAGCACGTGATCCGGGTTCAGTTCGAAGATATATTTCACCTCCGGCACTTTCTGACCCGCCGCGGCGAACAGTTTCGCCATCTGGGTGCTCATTTCGTCGGCGTCGGTCGAAACGATCGCTGGCGTATCGGTCAGACGGTGAGTCAGACGCACATCTTTCACACGATCGCCCAGCAGTGCTTTCACACGATCGATAAACGGCGTCAGCGCTTTTTCTGCTTCTTTCGTGCTTTCATCGACTTCGTCAGCCAATTTTTCCAGCGACTCATCAACTTTAGACACAGACTGGAACGGTTTACCGTCGAACTCAGTCAGATAGTTCATCATCCACTCATCGATGCGGTCGGAAAGCAGCAGGACTTCGATGCCTTTCTTACGCAGCAATTCCAGATGCGGGCTGCTTTTCGCTGCCGCATAGCTGTCTGCGGTGATGTAGTAGATTTTCTCCTGCCCTTCTTTCATGCGGGAAACATAGTCTTCCAGAGACACGGTCTGCGCAGAAGAGTCGGTATGGGTAGAAGCAAAACGCAGCAGTTTGGCAATCGCTTCCTGGTTGGCGAAATCTTCTGCCGGACCTTCTTTCAGCACCAGGCCAAACTGCTGCCAGAAGGTCTGGTATTTTTCCGCATCGTCTTTCGCCAGTTTTTCCAGCATTTGCAGAACGCGTTTGGTCAGCGCATTGCGCAGGTTACGCGTTACCGTGCTGTCCTGAAGGATTTCACGGGAAACGTTCAGCGGCAGATCGCTGGAGTCAATCAGACCACGCACGAAGCGCAGATAGTTCGGCATAAACTGTTCTGCGTCGTCCATGATGAACACGCGTTGTACGTACAGTTTCAGGCCATGTTTGTGATCGCGGTTCCACATATCCCACGGTGCCTGCGACGGGATGTACAGCAGGCTGGTGTACTCCTGCTTACCTTCGACTCGGTTGTGGCTCCAGGTCAGCGGATCGTTAAAGTCGTGGGCGATATGTTTGTAGAACTCTTTGTACTCTTCGTCAGTGATTTCCGACTTGTTACGCGTCCACAGCGCCTGCGCTTTGTTGATTTTCTCCCAGGAAATAACGGTTTCGCCGTCTTTCTCTTCGCGTTTTTCGATCTCTACCGGCAGCGCGATATGGTCAGAGTATTTGCTGATAATGGAGCGTACGCGCCAGTCATCAAGGAACTCATCTTCACCTTCACGCAGATGCAGGGTGATTTCAGTACCGCGATCATCTTTGGTGATGTCGGCAACGGTGTATTCACCTTCGCCCGCAGATTCCCAGAACACGCCGTTTTCTGGTTTTTCGCCTGCCGCACGGGTGCGCACGGTCACTTTATCGGCAACGATAAACGCAGAGTAGAAACCAACACCAAACTGGCCGATCAACTGGCTATCTTTTGCCTGGTCGGAACCCAGCGATTCGAGGAATGATTTGGTGCCAGATTTAGCGATAGTACCCAGATGATCGATCACTTCATCACGGGTCATCCCCACGCCGTTATCAGAGATGGTCAGCGTGCGCTTGTCTTTATCGAAAGAGACACGAACGCGCAGTTCGCCATCACCTTCGTACAGATCCGGATTAGAGAGCGCACGGAAACGCAACTTGTCCGCCGCATCGGAGGCGTTAGAGATAAGCTCACGCAGGAAAATTTCTTTATTGGAATAGAGAGAATGGATCATCAGATGCAGAAGCTGCTTCACTTCTGACTGAAAACCACGAGTTTCTTGTCCTTTCATGTAGGTCTACCTCAATAATGCCATTTTTAAGGTTAAAAACGGGATGAGGGAGAGATGGGGACAAGGGGGAATAATTTCAAGCGAGAGCAGGTGATCCTGCTCTCGTTTGCTTAAAAACGAATCTTATGGCGTCCGGCAAGGGAGTGTGACAGCGTGGTGCCATCAACCATTTCCAGTTCGCCGCCAACCGGTACGCCATGCGCAATTCGACTGGCTTCAACGTCATATTGCGCGCAAAGCTCGGCAATATAGTTAGCAGTAGCTTCACCTTCGACCGTCGGGTTAGTTGCGAGGATCACTTCAGTGATTTTTTCCTCTGCCAGACGCTGTTCCAGGCGATCGAGACCGATATCGTCCGGGCCAATGCCATCCAGCGGTGACAAGTGCCCCATCAACACAAAATAGCGGCCTGAAAACTGCCCGGTCTGCTCAATGGCGTAGATGTCCGCCGGACTCTCCACCACGCAGATTTGGCCATTTTCCTGACGACGCGGATTTGAACAGATGTTACACACGTCCTGTTCGGTAAAGGTGCGACAATCGGCGCAGTGACCGATTTCCGACATCGCCCGGGTGAGCGCCTGCGCCAGACGCATCCCGCCGCTACGATCGCGCTGAAGCAGCGTGAACGCCATACGCTGCGCCGACTTCGGGCCGACGCCCGGCAGACAGCGCAGTGCTTCCATAAGCTGTGTTAACAGCGGGCTGGTTTGCATCAGAACGGCATCTTAAAGCCTGGTGGCAACTGCATTCCGGAGGAAACAGAGGCCATTTTTTCTTTCTGAGTTTCTTCGATGCGACGTGCTGCGTCGTTGAATGCCGCAGCTACCAGATCTTCCAACATCTCTTTGTCATCTTCCAGCAAGCTTGGATCGATCTCAACACGACGGCAGTTGTGCGCGCCGTTGATGGTCACTTTCACCAGACCTGCGCCGGATTCACCGGTCACTTCCAGCTTCGCGATTTCTTCCTGCATCTGCTGCATTTTTTCTTGCATCTGCTGGGCCTGCTTCATCAGGTTGCCCAGACCGCCTTTACCAAACATAGGTTTCTCTCTCAATCACGTTAAGGATGACGATCATAAGCTGTGCTTACGATCAAATGGGGCGGATACTTTCTTCATCCAGCTCCGCATCGAAGAATCGACGCAGGGTCTGAATATTATTATCCGCAATAATGGACTCGCGCGCCTGCGCAAGTTTTTCTTCGTATATCGCCTGACGCCACTCCAGCGGCGTGCGCACCGCGGGATTATCATCTTCAACGATAGTCAGTTCAACCGTTGAACCCTTTAATGTGCTCAACGCTTCAGCCAGTTTTTGCTGTGCACCGTTGTTATTCAGATGCCGCTGGGAGGAACGCAAATGCAGACATACCGCGTTGCCGTTCTCCTCTTTCCAGGCATTTAATGCCACCTGTTCGACCAGTTTTGGTAGCGAAAGTTGGCTCACCTGAGCGGCCCACGGATCGCGTTCAATGGCTTCTGCCGCCAGCTTTGCCGCCAGTTCCGGCGTTTTTTCATGCTCCAGCGCCTTTTTCAGCGCCTTCGGTGTGGCGACCACTTCTTTTTGCTGCATCACCGGGGTGGTCGCCTTCCAGCGATACGCTTCTTTTTTGACTGGCGCTTTTTCCAGCGCCGATGGCACCGGACGCGCCTGAACGCGATCGGTGACCGAAGCCAGTCTTTCCAGCGCAGCGTTATTCACCGGCCGCGCGCGGGTAGCGGCTGCCGGTTCACTCTTTTTTGCTTTGGTCGCTCCCTGTGCGCGCTGCAGTTGCTGACGCGCCGCCAGCACCTGGCTGGTGGTTTCTGAGAGCGGTACGGTCGGTGCCTGCTGCGGCGCTGATTGCGGCTGCGGCGGCACTTGCGATGACGTCATTACCGCCGTTGGCGCGACGGGCGCAAAGGACTGGCGCGGCGCTTCCGGTTCGGGTAGCGGCATACGCGGATGGAATGCCAGCGCGCGCAGCAACGTCATCTCAACGCCCATGCGGCGGTCCGGCGCATACGGTAATTCTTTGCGACCAATCAACAGCGTCTGATAGTAAAGCTGAATATCCGTCGGCGGTATGGTGCGCGCCAGTTCACGCATCCGCAGTTCGATGGCCGCCATGTCGTTACCCAGCGCGGCAGGCGAAAGCTGGACCATCGCAATGCGGTGCAGCAGGCCGAGCATTTCCACCAGCAACGCTTCCCACTCGATACCACGGGCTGCGGCATCGTTAATCAGCGTCATTACACGCTCGCCGTTGGCCCCAACCATCGCTTCAACCAACGACAGCGCCTGATCGTCGTCAAGCGTACCCAGCATCGCACTGACCGCCTGGGTTGAAACCTGACCGTCACCGCTGGCAATCGCCTGGTCGGTCAGACTTAAGGCATCTCGCAAGCTGCCTTCAGCGGCGCGCGCCAGCAATTGCAACGCCCGCGGCTCGTAAGCGATATGTTCTTCGTTGAGGATGTGCTCAAGCTGATGGCGAATTTGCTCGACATCCAGCGCCTTGAGATGAAATTGCAGACAGCGTGACAAAATCGTCACCGGCAATTTCTGCGGATCGGTCGTTGCCAGCAGGAACTTGACGTGCTCCGGTGGCTCTTCAAGGGTTTTTAGCAGTGCGTTAAAGCTGTGGCGCGACAGCATATGCACTTCGTCGATCAGATAAACTTTAAAACGACCACGCGCTGGCGCGTACTGGACGTTATCCAGCAGGTCGCGGGTATCTTCGACTTTGGTGCGCGAGGCGGCGTCGATCTCAATCAGATCGACAAAGCGCCCCTGCTCGATTTCACGGCAGTTATCGCATACGCCGCACGGCGTTGCGGTAATGCCGGTTTCGCAGTTTAGCCCCTTCGCCAGCAGTCGGGCGATAGAGGTTTTTCCGACGCCACGGGTGCCGGAAAAAAGATAAGCATGATGAATACGCCCTAACGACAAGCCGTTCGCCAGTGCGGTCAGCACATGTTCCTGGCCGACGACGTCAGCAAAGGTTTGTGGGCGCCATTTTCGGGCTAAGACCTGATAACTCATTGGCAGGCTCTGAAACGCTGGAAGGTGGATTCACGAAGGGGTAATGCTAACACAGCCCCGTCAGAACGGCGAGGCTGAATGTACATCTTGTACTGCCCACGACACGGGCTGGCAAAAATTAGTGGCCCGGGAACGGGACAAGGCTATAACAGGTGATGCCTTGATTTTCGAGACGCTGTTCACCGCCGAGATCGAACAGATTAATGATGAACGCAGCGTCGGTGACTTCGCCACCCAGACGACGGATCAGCTTCACGGTCGCCTCAATGGTGCCGCCAGTTGCCAGCAAATCGTCTACAACCAACACTTTGTCGCCTGGTTTAATGGCATCAACATGGATTTCCAGTTTATCGGTGCCATATTCCAGTTCGTAAGTTTCACTGATGGTTTCGCGCGGCAATTTGCCCGGTTTACGTACCGGTACAAAACCTACGCCCAGGCCCAATGCTACCGGAGCACCAAACAAGAAGCCACGTGCTTCGGTGCCCACAACTTTGGTAATACCCGCATTTTTGTAACGCTCAACCAGCAGGTCGATGCTGAGAGCGTAAGCTTTCGGGTCTTCCAGTAAGCTGGTGACATCACGGAACAGAATGCCGGGTTTTGGGTAGTCCTGAATGCTTTTGATGCTATTTTTGAGATACTCAAGCTGCTGTGCAGTCGCGGTCATAAGTGTATGCCTGCTTGTTACGGTGGTACTCACGGCGCGTTTTAAACGTATCAAAAGTAACTTTTGTTTAACCTTTGACCGCCTGCGCCTGTGCTCGAAAACGCCAGAATGTACTGGCTGTGGGCGATAATTGCAACAGCGATTGTTGTGCTTCGCCGTTTTTATTGCTTTTCATCAATCACCGGGATTCGCCACATAAAAATCAACAAACAACCGAGGATGATCAATAGCAGGATGCGTACCCACATCATATGTACAAACCACAACGAAATCGCAAAGGTTACGAGGCTCAGTAAAATCGCTCTGGGCTTTGCACCGCGTGGCATTGCATGATATTTCTGCCAGAAGCGTAAATAGCTACCAAACCATGAGCGGTACAGCAACCAGGCGTGAAAGCGCGGGGAAGAACGAGCAAAACACCAGGCAGCCAGCAGGATAAACGGCGTCGTCGGTAATACCGGTAATACCACGCCCAGCGTACCCAGCACTACCGCCAGCCAGCCAATGATGATTAAAATGATTCGTTGCATATTAAGTGTTGTCAGCTTACAGAGTGGCTACTTTAGCATAACAATTATCATTTTCATTGAGGTCTTATCGTGAAAACTACCCTGCTGCTGGAAAAACTGGAAGGTCAGCTCGCCATGCTGCGCCAGCGTTGTGCCCCGGTGGCGCAGTTTGGCACGCTAAGCGCCCGTTTCGACCGGCATCTTTTTCAGACTCGCGCGACGACGTTACAGGCGTGTCTGGCTGAGGCTGGGGACAACCTGACCGCGCTTCATCACGCGGTCGAACGGCAACAACTGCCACAAGTGGCCTGGCTGGCGGAACATCTGGCAGCTCAACTGGAAGCAATTGCCCGTGAAGCGGCGTCCTGGTCGCTGCGCGAATGGGACAGCGCGCCGCCGAAAATCGCCCGCTGGCAGCGTAAACGCATTCAGCATCAGGAGTTTGAGCGGCGGCTACGTGAGATGGTTGCCGAGCGTAAAGCACGTCTGGCACAGGCGACCGATTTAGTCGAACAGCAGACGCTGCATCGTGAGGTTGAAGCCTATGAAGCACGCCTGGTTCGGTGCCGCCATGCGCTGGAAAAAATCGAAAACAGGTTAGCGCGTTTAACTCGCTAACAATGGAGAAAATATGTCACTGGAAAATGCCCCTGACGATGTGAAACTGGCCGTCGATTTGATTGTGCTGTTGGAAGAAAATCAGATCCCAGCCCGCACCGTGCTGCGCGCACTGGATATTGTAAAACGCGATTATGAAAAGAAATTAACGCACGATGATGAGGCGAAAAGTGATAAATAAATGGGGCCGCTAAATGTCCCCGCAGATTGCTGGTAAACGCAAAACTGCCTGATGCGCTACGCTTATCAGGCCTACACCGCTCCTGCAATATAATGAATTTTCGCGGTTTTGTAGGCCGGATAAGGCGGTCACTCCGCATCCGGCATGAACAACGCGCACTTTGTCAGTAATCTCGGGGCAACTCAATGCTGCCCCTTTTGTTATTACCCTACCGCAGGCGTCGGATCATCGCCTTTGTAGTCGCGCTTCACTTCAGTCACTTCATCGCCCTTCTCGTTGTGCAGATGCACTTCAAGCTGGTTAAAGGCAATGTTGATGTCGTTTTCGCGGCACAACTGATCAATGGTGCGGTTCAGTTCATCGACAGTGCGGCTGCGATCACGCAGTTCACGAACATACAAACGCAGCTCATGATCCAGCGTGCTGGCACCAAACGCAGTGAAGAAGACTTCCGGCATGGGTTCGTGCATCACCCTTGGATGCTCCGCCGCCGCCTGAAGCAGTACTCTGCGTACTTTTTCCAGATCAGAACCGTAAGCCACACCGAGGCGGATCACCAGACGGGTGGTGGTGTCGGTTAACGACCAGTTGATCAGACGCTCGGTAACAAACGCTTTGTTCGGGATAATCACTTCTTTGCGATCGAAATCTGTAATGGTGGTAGCACGAATACGGATCTTACTGACCGTCCCGGAGAAAGTGCCGATGGTTACTGTATCGCCAATGCGCACCGGACGTTCGAACAGGATGATCAAACCCGAGACGAAGTTACCGAAGATCTCTTGTAAACCAAAACCCAGACCTACAGATAATGCCGCCGCCAGCCACTGGAGTTTATCCCACGATACGCCAAGCGACCCAAACACGGTCATCGCGCCAACGGCTATGATGATGTAGTTAAGGATGGTAGTAATGGCATACGACGCGCCCTGACGCATATTCAGCCGCGACAGCACCAGCACTTCCAGCAAACCTGGCAGGTTGCGGATCAGCGCCCAGGCCACCATTGAGGCGATAATCGCAAACAGCAGGCTGCCCATCGTCACATTTTTCACCACCGCAGCCCCGGCTTCAGTGCCGTTGTAATGCCACAGGGTGATGCTGTCGAGATAGCTGAATACGGTGATTAAATCGGACCAAATCGCCCAGAACATCAAACCAAACAGCGCAAACATCAGCAACATCGTAATACGCAACGTCTGCTGGTTGACTTGCTCCAGCGCGATGGTTGGCTCTTCCGGCGGCTCGGCACCTTCGGCCCCTTCTTTCACCAGATTCTGCCGACGCGCCAGCGCACGACGCCAGGCGATACGCCGTGCCGCCACGCTTAACCCACGCAGCACTGTCTGGTACAGCAAGTTCCAGACGATTACCAGATACACCGTTTCAATCCAACGCCCGGAGAGGCGCAGCGTAGTGTAGAAATAGCCTGTTGCAGTCAGCACCATCAGCGCAATCGGGATGATCGACAGCACGGTAATGGTGACCAGACGCATGGTGTGGGATTCTTTATCACGCCAGCTTTCACGGCACATTGGCCATACCAGGAAGGCGATCAGCAGCAGGTTAAAGAAAATCATCGCCTGCCCCAGCACATCATCCATCAAATGCAGCGGGGAGAGTTCTGCTACCACAGACCAGAAATGGATTGGCAACAACGCGAGGCTGATGCGAACAATCTGCCGACGCCAGTGGCTGGTCTGTTGCTCTGGCATACCAAAGTGACGAACCGCAACGCCGTTTTTCTCCAGCACTTTCCAGCACAGGCCAAACACCAGCCAGAAAATCGCCAGTTTTTTGCTGAACGCCCACAGTAATTCACTGATGTTGAGCTGCATGGTCAGCAGAATCAGGCCAACGGCGAGAATAATCAGACACACCGGCAGCGCGCGAATCAGGTCGATAAGAATCGCTTTTGGTGTGTTGAGCTGGCTATCGTTACGCAGGGAACCTACGGCGGAAGCCAGTTTTTGCTGATACGCTTTCAGCCAACCCAGACGCCAGTGGATCAGCCCGGCAATTAACAGCAGCGGTAAACCGGCAAGGAAAGCGATAAATACGGCGGGCCAGGCTTTTTCCCAGTTCACCGTAATTTTCATCGACTTGAATTCATCCTGCAGCGTTTGCGGGAACGCCTTAATCCAGTCCCAGTCCATCGGACGGTTACTGTTCACCCAGAAAATTTGTTGGGTCAGGATAGATTTCAGGTTTTTCGACACGCTCATTAACTGCTGCTGGTTGATTTGCAGGTTAATGGCCATCATCAGTTGGTTACCCAACTGTTTGTTTAGCTGATCCAGCAGTTCACGACGCATATCTACCACTTGCAACAGTGCGTCACGGACTTCATCGTTGACTTCGTTAGCATGGCCCTCTTCCAGTTTGGCCACATAAGCATCGCTCTGGAACAGTGCATCACGTTGCTGGTTGACTTCGAACTGTTCGAGACGCAAATCCGCGATGCGGTTGGTCATGTTTTCCAGTTCATCCGCCGACGGCAGCGTTTGTTGTTGTTGGTAAAGAATACGGGACAACAGCAGGCTGCCCTTCAGGACAGAAATCTGCTCTTTAATATTGCGTTCCGATTGCAGCGCCCGCTCCAGCCAGTTTTTAACTTTGATGTTTTGCTGCATCAACTGATTGCCGTTTTCTGTGGCGCTAATCAGACGCTGACTTAATTGCTGGTTAATTTCCAGTTCCTGCTTCACCAGCGGGTTAGCCTGAATACGCGCAGCTTCGTCCGGCGTTGCCGCTTCCTGCGCTGTTTTTTCAGTTAATGTCAGGCGCTTGCTGTTCACCGCCTCCTGCAACAGTTGCAGTTGATGTTCCAGACGCGTGCTGTTCGCCGTCACGTAATCGCGTTGCTTTTGTAGGGTATCCTGTAAGACGGTGTTCCCTTCCAGGCTTTTACGTTGCTGGTCAATCTCGGCATTCAGCAAAACCTGCTGCGCCTGCATCAACACTTTCTGGCTGGGACGTAAAGCCGCCTCACCAACCTCAGTGCCATCCAGACGGCTGCGAATTTGTTGCAACTGCTGCGAGGCGGTATACATCGCATTTTGCACGCGCTCGGGCTGCGTCTGTAATGAAACCAACTGGCTGTTATAAGAAGCCAGATCGTTTTGTGCGTTTTGCAACTCGTCCAGCGCCTGCGAAACGCGAGACTCCAACTGACGTAACGACAGCGTACTCAACGTTTTACGGGTTTCTTCGTCGTTATCCACATCGCCAAGCGCAGTTAACGCAGCAGTTGCCTGGCGCATTTTCTCTGGTGCTTCGGCAACTTTTTGCCGTAATTGCACCGTTTCTTCTTTTACACGCTCGATTTTCTCAAGAGTGGCTAATGTGTCAGTAACATCTTGCTGTACCAGCTTATCCTGGGCAGAAAGATCTTTTTGTTTATTAAGCGAGTCAAGTTGTGCCTGTAGATCCGCTTTCGTCGGTAGATCACCATTCGATGACGCCCGCGCAAAGGCCGTGTTCTGGCATAACAAGACCAAAACAAAAGCAATAAATGCTGAAAAAACAAAATGTCGTGATCGTTTGTAATACTGGAACATAGTCATGATGAGTGAAGGTTTCTGAACCTGAAGAACGACCTGAAATAGTCAAGCGGCTAGAATAGCACGGCGTGGAGAACCAGAATAGCAACAGCGAAAATGTCCAGGATAAATCCTGGAGTCTGATTCAGGATTTTTCGTTGGCGGCAGGTGCACGAAGCGTGGGACAAAGGAGATACATTTCCAGCAATATAGCAACGTAATCGCGGGCTTCTTTTTTGAGATCAAAAGATTGCGGGGCAAACAGCCAATTTTCCATTAAACCGGAAATATAGCCGCGCATAATAATTGCTGCGCGACGCGTCATTAAATCCGCGGGCAGCATTTTCGCTTCAATACAATGTCTTAACGTTTGTTCTATACGGTCATAACTTTCAAGACAGAGATTACGTTGTGCCTGCTGAACGACTGCCATTTCTCCGACAAATTCGCATTTATGGAATATAATCTCCATCAATAAGCGCCGCCGCTCTTCTGTCACCGTCGATTCAAGAACATGAATTAGTATTTCTCTTAACACAGAGAGTGGATCGCCAGGGAATTTTGCCTGATACTCAAGCTCTAGTTCACCAATATTGGATTCTGACAGCTCCCAGATCTCACTGAATAAATCCGACTTATCTTTAAAATGCCAGTAGATTGCACCACGCGTAACGCCTGCTGCTTTTGCAATCTCTCCCAGTGAGGTGGATGATACCCCCTGCTGTGAGAAAAGACGTAGAGCCACATCGAGGATGTGTTGGCGTGTTTCTTGCGCTTCTTGTTTGGTTTTTCGTGCCATATGTTAGTGAATTTACAGGCGTTAGATTTACATACATTTATGAATGTATGTACCATAGCACGACGATAATATAAACGCAGCAATGGGTTTATCGACTTTTGACCATTGACCAATTTGAAATCGGACACTCGAGGTTTACATATGAACAAAAACAGAGGGTTTACGCCTCTGGCGATCGTTCTGATGCTCTCAGGCAGCTTAGCGCTTACAGGATGTGACGACAAACAGGCCCAACAAGGTGGCCAGCAGATGCCCGCCGTTGGGGTAGTAACAGTCAAAACTGAACCTCTGCAGATCACAACCGAGCTTCCGGGCCGCACCAGTGCTTTCCGGATCGCAGAAGTTCGTCCTCAAGTTAGCGGGATCATCCTGAAGCGTAATTTCAAAGAAGGTAGCGACATCGAAGCGGGGGTATCTCTCTATCAGATTGATCCTGCTACCTACCAGGCAGCTTACGATAGTGCAAAAGGCGATCTGGCTAAAGCGCAAGCAGCAGCCAATATCGCGCAGTTGACTGTTAATCGTTACCAGAAGCTGCTGGGTACTCAGTACATCAGTAAGCAGGAGTACGATCAGGCACTGGCAGATGCACAACAGGCAAATGCTGCTGTCACTGCGGCGAAAGCGGCGGTTGAAACCGCACGAATCAATCTGGCTTATACCAAAGTCACCTCTCCGATTACCGGCCGTATTGGTAAATCGAACGTGACGGAAGGCGCATTGGTGCAAAACGGTCAGGCGACTGCGCTGGCAACCGTGCAACAACTTGATCCGATCTACGTTGATGTGACTCAGTCCAGTAACGACTTCCTGCGTCTGAAACAGGAACTCGCTAACGGCACACTGAAGCAAGAGAACGGCAAAGCTAAAGTGTCGCTGATCACCAGTGACGGTATTAAGTTCCCGCAGGATGGTACGCTGGAGTTCTCTGACGTTACCGTCGATCAGACCACCGGATCTATCACGTTACGCGCCATTTTCCCGAACCCGGATCACACCCTGCTGCCGGGTATGTTCGTGCGTGCACGTCTGGAAGAAGGGCTTAATCCAAACGCCATTTTAGTTCCACAACAGGGGGTAACTCGTACACCACGCGGCGAAGCTACCGTACTGGTGGTTGGCGCGGATGACAAAGTGGAAACTCGTCCGATCGTCGCCAGCCAGGCCATTGGCGATAAGTGGCTGGTGACTGAGGGTCTGAAAGCAGGCGAACGCGTAGTAGTAAGTGGGCTGCAGAAAGTGCGTCCTGGTGTCCAGGTGAAAGCACAAGAGATAACCGCTGATAACAACCAGCAAGACGCAAGCGGTGCTCAGCCTGAACAGTCCAAGTCTTAACTTAAACAGGAGCCGTTAAGACATGCCTAATTTCTTTATTGATCGCCCGATTTTTGCGTGGGTGATCGCCATCATCATCATGTTGGCAGGGGGGCTGGCGATCCTCAAACTGCCGGTGGCGCAATATCCTACGATTGCACCGCCGGCAGTAACGATCTCCGCTTCCTATCCTGGCGCTGATGCAAAAACAGTGCAGGATACTGTTACACAGGTTATCGAACAGAATATGAACGGTATCGATAACCTGATGTACATGTCATCCAATAGTGACTCCACGGGTACTGTGCAGATCACTCTGACCTTTGAGTCTGGTACTGATGCGGATATCGCGCAGGTTCAGGTGCAGAACAAACTGCAACTGGCAATGCCGTTACTGCCGCAGGAAGTACAGCAGCAAGGGGTGAGTGTTGAGAAATCTTCCAGTAGCTTCCTGATGGTTGTCGGCGTTATCAACACCGACGGCACCATGACGCAGGAGGATATCTCTGACTACGTAGCGGCAAATATGAAAGATGCCATCAGCCGTACATCGGGCGTCGGTGACGTTCAGTTGTTCGGTTCCCAGTACGCGATGCGTATCTGGATGAACCCGAATGAACTGAACAAATACCAGTTAACGCCGGTTGATGTTATTACCGCAATCAAAGCACAGAACGCCCAGGTAGCTGCCGGTCAGCTCGGTGGTACGCCGCCGGTTAAAGGCCAGCAGCTTAACGCCTCTATTATTGCTCAGACGCGTCTGACCTCCACTGAAGAGTTCGGCAAAATTCTGCTGAAAGTGAATCAGGATGGTTCCCGCGTACTGCTGCGTGATGTGGCGAAAATTGAGCTGGGTGGTGAAAACTACGACATCATCGCGGAATTTAACGGACAACCGGCTTCTGGTCTGGGTATCAAGCTGGCGACCGGTGCAAACGCGCTGGATACCGCCTCAGCAATCCGGGCTGAACTGGCGAAGATGGAGCCGTTTTTCCCGTCGGGTCTGAAAATCGTTTATCCATACGACACTACACCGTTCGTGAAAATCTCCATTCACGAAGTAGTGAAAACCCTGGTCGAAGCAATCATCCTCGTGTTCCTGGTAATGTATCTGTTCTTGCAGAACTTCCGCGCGACGTTGATTCCGACCATTGCTGTACCGGTGGTATTGCTGGGAACATTTGCCGTCCTTGCTGCCTTTGGTTTCTCGATAAACACGCTAACAATGTTCGGGATGGTGCTCGCTATCGGCCTGTTGGTGGATGACGCCATCGTTGTGGTAGAAAACGTTGAACGTGTGATGGCAGAAGAAGGTCTGCCGCCGAAAGAAGCCACTCGTAAGTCAATGGGGCAGATTCAGGGCGCACTGGTTGGTATCGCGATGGTGCTGTCGGCTGTATTTATACCGATGGCCTTCTTTGGCGGCTCAACTGGTGCAATCTATCGTCAGTTCTCCATTACCATTGTTTCCGCAATGGCATTGTCAGTACTGGTGGCGTTGATCCTGACTCCGGCGCTTTGTGCGACCATGCTAAAACCTATCGCTAAAGGCGATCATGGGGAAGGTAAAAAAGGCTTCTTCGGCTGGTTTAACCGCATGTTCGAAAAGAGCACGCACCACTATACCGACAGCGTAGGCGGTATTCTGCGCAGTACGGGGCGTTACCTGGTGCTGTATCTGATCATTGTTGTCGGCATGGCCTATCTGTTCGTGCGTCTGCCAAGCTCCTTCTTGCCAGATGAAGACCAGGGCGTGTTTATGACCATGGTCCAACTACCTGCAGGTGCAACACAAGAACGCACGCAAAAAGTGCTCAACGAGGTGACGAATTACTACCTGACCAAAGAAAAGAACAACGTTGAATCGGTGTTCGCCGTTAACGGCTTCGGCTTTGCGGGACGTGGTCAGAACACGGGTATTGCGTTCGTTTCGTTGAAGGACTGGGCTGACCGTCCGGGTGATGAGAACAAAGTTGAAGCGATTACCACGCGTGCAACGCGTGCCTTCTCGCAAATTAAAGATGCGATGGTGTTCGCCTTTAACCTGCCAGCGATTGTGGAACTGGGTACGGCAACCGGCTTTGACTTTGAGCTGATTGACCAGGCGGGCCTCGGCCACGAAAAACTGACCCAGGCACGTAACCAGTTGCTGGGCGAAGCAGCGAAGCACCCTGATCTGCTGACCAGCGTGCGTCCGAACGGCCTGGAAGATACGCCGCAGTTTAAGATTGATATCGACCAGGAAAAAGCTCAGGCTCTGGGTGTTTCTATTAACGACATTAACACCACCCTGGGGGCTGCATGGGGCGGCAGCTACGTGAACGACTTTATCGACCGCGGTCGTGTGAAGAAAGTTTACGTAATGTCAGAAGCGAAATACCGCATGCTGCCGGAAGATATCGGTAACTGGTATGTTCGTGCTGCTGATGGTCAGATGGTGCCATTCTCGGCGTTCTCCTCTTCACATTGGGAATACGGTTCGCCGCGTCTGGAACGTTACAACGGTCTGCCATCCATGGAGATCTTAGGTCAGGCGGCACCGGGTAAGAGTACCGGTGAAGCGATGGCGCTGATGGAACAACTGGCGAGTAAGCTGCCTACGGGGGTTGGCTACGACTGGACGGGGATGTCCTATCAGGAACGCCTCTCCGGTAACCAGGCACCTTCGCTGTACGCGATTTCGTTGATTGTCGTGTTCCTGTGTCTGGCGGCACTGTATGAGAGCTGGTCAATTCCGTTCTCCGTTATGCTGGTTGTTCCGCTGGGGGTTATCGGTGCATTGCTGGCAGCCACCTTCCGTGGCTTAACTAACGACGTTTACTTCCAGGTGGGCCTGCTCACAACTATTGGGTTGTCAGCGAAGAACGCGATACTTATCGTCGAATTCGCCAAAGACTTGATGGATAAAGAAGGTAAAGGTCTGATTGAAGCTACTCTGGATGCGGTGCGAATGCGTTTACGTCCGATCCTGATGACTTCACTGGCGTTTATCCTCGGTGTTATGCCGCTGGTTATCAGTACTGGTGCTGGTTCCGGCGCACAGAACGCAGTTGGTACTGGTGTAATGGGCGGCATGGTGACCGCAACGGTACTGGCGATCTTCTTCGTTCCGGTGTTCTTTGTGGTGGTTCGCCGCCGCTTTAGCCGTAAGAATGAAGATATCGAACACAACCATACTGTCGATCATCATTGATAAAACTCGTAATCACTAAGGCCGCGCAAGCGGCCTTTTTAATACGTATAATCTTAAAGTCACAATGTTTACAGTTAAGGTTTCAAACGGAGGGTAGTTTTAACGCGGCATAAAATTCATAAAAAATGCCTATTGTTAGTTAATTTATATTAAGTCGCGCTAATAGGTATAATAACCCATAGACATCTAGAGGCTATTCTTAATTATTTGCGGCAATTCTTTATTTATTCATGTCAATTACATCATAATCAGAGCAATCCTGGGTATTAGTGTGACAAATTCCCATACCATTTTATCAGCCGCGATGCGAGAATCCTGATTACGTTATGAATAGCATCAAACTAACTGCTTTAGGCTTTACGTAGTTGGTGCCAGGATGAAGAAGTAAGCCTTTTCCCTCTCCTCCTCCTAATTGTAATTTTTCGTAATAATGCGATGAAAACCTTCAAAGAGTGGATTATAGTTAATCTAACAAATGTGAGGGCAAGTCCAGGTCAGTAAGTTTTCCCATCCCGAAAGGTGTCCGTTAGTTCAATCGCTAAGAAGGGGACGCGTTATGGATGAATACTCACCAAAAAGACATGATATTGCACAGCTTAAGTTTCTTTGCGAAACCCTGTATCATGACTGTCTTGCAAACCTTGAAGAAAGCAATCATGGTTGGGTTAACGACCCTACCTCGGCTATCAATCTGCAACTTAATGAACTCATTGAGCATATTGCAACCTTCGCGCTTAATTACAAAATTAAGTATAATGAAGACAATAAGCTCATTGAGCAGATAGATGAATATCTGGACGACACCTTTATGTTGTTCAGTAGTTATGGTATTAATATGCAGGATCTCCAGAAATGGCGGAAGTCAGGTAACCGACTGTTCCGTTGTTTCGTGAATGCCACGAAAGAGAATCCTGCAAGTTTATCTTGTTCGAATTATTACAACCATGGGTAGAAGTATGTCCGATAAACCTTTAACAAAAACCGATTATTTGATGCGTTTGCGTCGTTGTCAGACAATTGACACGCTGGAACGTGTTATCGAGAAAAATAAATACGAACTATCAGATAATGAACTGGCGGTATTTTACTCAGCCGCAGATCACCGCCTTGCAGAATTGACCATGAATAAGCTTTACGACAAGATCCCTTCCTCGGTGTGGAAATTTATTCGATAACTCAATTAGTATAAAATCAGGCTATAACAGTCTGTTTATTAAGTATATTCTATTTTTTCCATGAAGGCATTCCTCATGTGATCTCCATCACACAGAAGTAACGGGAACGTTCTCTTCATTGGCTTTTTGCATTACTGTGTTGCCGCATTTTCAGCAACCAGGATGTTTGTAATGAGCACAGAAAAAGAAAAGATGATTGCTGGTGAGTTGTATTGCTCGGCAGATGAGACTTTATCTCGCGATCGCCTGCGCGCTCGTCAGCTTATTCACCAATACAACCATTCCGCGCCGGAAGATCAATCACTACGCCAACAAATTCTCACCGATTTACTCAGCCAGGTTGCGGATGCGTATATTGAGCCTTCCTTTCGTTGCGACTATGGCTATAACATTTTCCTCGGTAAAGGGTTTTACGCAAACTTCGATTGCGTAATGCTTGATGTCTGCCCTATTCGTATTGGCGATAATTGCATTCTGGCTCCGGGCGTTCATATTTATACCGCTACACACCCTGTCGATCCTGTAGAACGTAATGCTGGTGGTGAACTGGGGAAACCGGTGACTATCGGTAATAACGTCTGGATTGGGGGGCGTGCCATCATTAACCCGGGCGTTACCATTGGCGATAACGTCGTAGTGGCATCAGGTGCGGTCGTCACAAAAGATATCCCGGACAACGTCGTCGTGGGCGGCAACCCAGCCAGAATCATTAAAAAGCTGTAACTACAATTTGCAACTGTTATGCAAAATTGTGGCAAATCTGTTACTTTCTTCATATCATTCCCACGTTAAAATAGGGTGTTCACTGGAAAGTTGCAGATACCACGAAGGCAAAAGATGACTGAAATACAACGCCTGCTAACCGAAACGATTGATTCTCTGAATACGCGCGAAAAACGCGACAACAAACCCCGCTTTAGTATCAGTTTTATCCGCAAACATCCGGGGCTGTTTATCGGCATGTATGTTGCTTTTTTTGCCACACTGGCGGTAATGTTGCAGTCCCAAACGCTGTCAGATTCAGTCTGGCTACTGGTTGTGTTATTCATCCTGCTTAACGGTTTCTTCTTTTTCGATGTCTACCCACGCTACCGCTATGAAGATATCGACGTGCTCGATTTTCGGGTTTGCTATAACGGCGAATGGTATAACACGCGATTTGTCCCTGCTGCGCTGGTTGAAGCCATACTGAACTCGCCGCGTGTCGCGAATATCCACAAAGAACAACTGCAAAAAATGATCGCCCGTAAAGGTGAACTGTCTTTTTACGATATATTCACCCTCACCCGCACCGAAGTAACATCTTAAGTTAGGTTTTCCCACCAGGCGTAAACCTCTACGCCTGGTCAATTGACAACGATCGTTGCCACCTGTCACTGCATGAAATCCCCGTCCTAACCACTGATCTCTTGCCAGCCTTTTTTCACGATCAGATATACTTTCCCTACACTGTGTTAATAAGGACATGCTGGTGAGAACACGACATCTGGTCAGCCTGATTTCAGGTGTACTTATACTTTCAGTACTGCTGCCTGTCGGCTTAAGCGTCTGGTTGGCCCATCAGCAGGTAGAAGCGTCATTTATTGAGGAGTTGAATACCTATTCTTCCCGTGTCGCTATTCGGGCCAATAAAGTGGCGATGCAAGGAAAAGATGCGCTGCAAGAGCTGGAAAGATGGCAAGGTGGAGCCTGTAGTGAAGAACATCTCATGGAAATGCGCCGGGTTTCATACAGCTATCGCTATATTCAGGAAGTGGTCTATATCGATAACAACATTCCCCAGTGCTCTTCTCTGGAACACGAAAGCCCACCGGATACCTTCCCGGAGCCGGGGAGGATTTCAAAAGAGGGTTATCGTGTCTGGTTAACCTCGCACAACGACTTAGGTATCACCCGTTACATGGTTGCTATGGGAACCGCACATTACGTAGTAATGATCGATCCTGCCTCCTTTATCGACGTAATTCCTTATAGCTCATGGCAAATTGATGCCGCCATTATTGGCAATGCCCATAATACTGTCATAACCAGCAGCGATGAAATTGCCCGGGGCATTATTACCCAACTACAAAAAACGCCCGGTGAGCATATCGAAAATAATGGAATTATTTACGACATCCAGCCCCTCCCGGAGATGAATATTTCCATCATCACCTGGGCTCCAACGAAAATGTTGCAAACAAGCTGGTATCGGCAGGTCTTTATTTGGTTACCTGTTGGGTTATTAATTGGTCTGCTGGCAGCGATATTTGTGCTTCGTATTTTGCGCCGCCTCCAGTCACCGCATCACCGACTGCAAGATGCCATCGAAAACCGTGATATTTGCGTACATTATCAGCCGATTGTCTCCTTAGCCAATGGCAAAATTGTCGGTGCCGAAGCACTGGCACGTTGGCCACAGACGGACGGTAGCTGGTTGTCACCGGATAGTTTCATCCCGCTGGCACAGCAAACGGGTCTTTCTGAACCACTGACGCTGCTGATTATAAGAAACGTATTTGAAGATATGGGCGACTGGCTGCGACAACACCCGAACCAGCATATTTCAATCAATCTGGAATCTACTGTGCTCACATCGGAAAAAATTCCGCAACTCCTGGGGAAAATGATCAACCACGACCAGGTTAACCCTAAACAGATCGCGCTTGAACTCACAGAGCGCGAGTTTGCCGATCCGAAAACCAGCGCTCCGATCATTTCTCGCTACCGGGAAGCCGGTCATGATATTTATCTGGATGATTTCGGTACTGGTTATTCGAGCTTAAGTTATTTGCAGGATCTGGATGTCGATATTCTGAAAATAGATAAATCCTTCGTTGACGCACTGGAATATAAAAATGTCACCCCGCATATCATCGAAATGGCAAAAACGCTGAAGCTGAAAATGGTGGCGGAAGGCATCGAAACCAGCAAACAGGAAGAGTGGCTACGCCAGCATGGTGTGCACTACGGTCAGGGCTGGTTGTACAGCAAAGCTTTGCCAAAAGAAAATTTCATTATCTGGGCAAAACAGCATCTCTGAATTAGGGGCTGGCGGCACGCCGCACAGCCCGTCACGCTACTCGTCGATGATTGACTCGAACCCACCGTAAATCATCCGTTTGCCATCAAACGGCATTGATTCACCGAACTCTTTCATCCGTGGGTCAGACATCATTTTTTGATTGGCAGCGTCGCGGACCTCTTTTGAAGGATATTCAATCCAGCTAAACACCACTTCCTCATTCTCTTCCGCTTTCACTGCCATGCGAAAATCGGTCACTTTGCCGTTTGGCACATCGCTGGCCCAACATTCGACAATGCGAAGCGCGCCAAACTCTTTAAACAGTGGCGCGGCCTTTGCGGCCATTTCCCGGTAGGCATCCTTATTTTCGGCAGGAACAGCAACAACAAACCCATCAACATACTTCATCAGAAACTCCTCCGAAGCGTACTGCGCAGTCAGGCAATTCCTGCAGCGTCAGTCGTGATTAAAGTTTAGCCACATTGAGATTTTTTGACGAAACGGCGGGGAAACAGAAATGGGTGGGGGCCCTGCCAGCTACATCCCGGCACACGCGTCATCTGCCTTGGCTGCTTCCTTCCGGACCTGACCTGGTAAACAGAGTAGCGTTGCGGGAGAACCAACAGAGCCCCCATTGAGAGCGTTGAGAACCAACGCGCAGGCGCATTATCACTGCTGCCCCTGCTAATTGCAACCCATTGCGTGCCAGATGCTGCTTTCTTGCGCAATTCGGCTTCACTCAGGCGTTTTTCCAGATTATGCTGAAAAATTACCTCAGGAAGAAAAGATGGAAAAAGAAGATTCATTTCCCCAACGCGTCTGGCAAATCGTAGCCGCTATTCCCGAAGGCTATGTCACCACCTACGGTGATGTCGCAAAACTGGCAGGATCACCCCGCGCCGCGCGCCAGGTAGGCGCTGTGTTAAAGCGCCTACCCGAAGGCAGCACCTTGCCCTGGCACCGGGTGGTTAATCGCCATGGCACAATTTCGTTAACCGGCCCAGATTTACAGCGTCAGCGGCAGGCGTTGCTGGCAGAAGGTGTGATGGTGTCGGGAAGCGGGCAAATCGACTTGCAGCGTTATCGCTGGATTTATTAACCCTCTCCGGACGGAGAGGGTTAATGGCGCTTAGTATTGCGTAGGTGCTGGAACTGCCGAAGACGGATTCACTTGTGTCGGGGAAGTCGACGGTACAGTGGTTGTTGCGCCACCGCTGGCCTGAACCGGCACGGCGGTTTGCTGAACCGGCACTAATGTCAGGTCAGCTTTGGTTCCGCCCTGATTGATCACCGGTTGAACGGTATCGGTGATAAACACCAGTTTGTCGTTGACGGTAACCGCCGCACTCAACAGGATACGCGCATTCGGCTGAACGTCTGCCGGGTTAAATGGCAGAACAAAACTGAACGGTGACTGTTTACCTTCGGTACGTACTGCTTTCTGCGCCAGAACTTTAGAAGGCGCATCCGCTAACGACGCGTCAGAAAGTGTCACGGTCAGCACAGCGTCAGGCGGCAGTGCGACTTTCTGACGGATCCAGACCGTACCGGAAACATTCGGTTGTTGTATAGCAGGTTGCTGTGTCGCTGCAATAGACGTATTTGCAGCCGGTGCTGGCGTCTGGATATCCGCGCTTTTATCCGCGCAAGCCGCCAACGCAATCGCAACCGCTAAACCACTGGCCATGTGCACGAGTTTCATTCACTTCTCCTTATTATCAATGCACCAGCGGGCTAACTTTCCTCGCCGGAAGAGTGGTTAACAAAATAGTAACGTCAATAAGTGTGGCACATGTCACGTATTAACGCCTGCATTTAGCCAGTAATTCAGACCATTGCACCCATCGGACCAGTAACAAAATTGCGTTATACTCAACTCACTTTGGCTTGCTGCGGCAGCTTTGTTACTGGAGAGTTAATATGAGTCAGGCCTTAAAAAATTTACTGACATTGTTGAATCTGGAAAAAATTGAGGAAGGACTCTTTCGCGGCCAGAGTGAAGATTTAGGTTTACGCCAGGTGTTTGGTGGCCAGGTCGTGGGTCAGGCGCTGTATGCTGCAAAAGAGACAGTTCCCGAAGAGCGTCTGGTGCATTCGTTCCACAGCTACTTTCTTCGCCCTGGCGACAGTAAAAAGCCGATTATTTACGATGTCGAAACGCTGCGCGACGGCAACAGTTTCAGCGCCCGTCGTGTGGCTGCTATTCAAAACGGCAAACCGATCTTTTATATGACGGCCTCTTTCCAGGCACCGGAAGCGGGTTTCGAACACCAAAAAGAGATGCCTCCAGCCCCTGCGCCTGATGGTCTGCCTTCGGAAACGCAAATCGCCCAGTCGCTGGCCCACTTGTTACCGCCAGTGCTGAAAGATAAATTTATCTGTGATCGTCCGCTGGAAGTCCGTCCGGTGGAGTTTCATAACCCACTGAAAGGCCACGTCGCAGCCCCCCATCGTCAGGTGTGGATCCGCGCGAACGGCAGCGTGCCGGATGATCTGCGCGTTCATCAGTACCTGCTCGGTTATGCCTCTGACCTCAATTTCTTGCCAGTAGCTTTACAGCCGCACGGCATCGGTTTTCTCGAACCGGGGATTCAAATTGCTACCATCGACCATTCCATGTGGTTCCATCGACCGTTTAATTTAAACGAATGGCTGCTGTATAGCGTGGAGAGCACGTCAGCGTCCAGTGCCCGCGGATTTGTGCGTGGTGAGTTTTATACCCAGGACGGCATGCTGATTGCCTCGACCGTTCAGGAAGGGGTAATGCGTAATCACAATTAAAAAACAGCCGGAGGTGAAAACCGTCCGGCTGTCAGATTGTTGGTAACGTGCTTTTGTTGATGCCGGTGGCGGCGTAAACGCCTTATCCGGCCTACCAATTCTTGTAAATTCAATAAATTGTGATTTTTATTGTCGGCCTGATAAGCACAGCGCATCAGGCAAATTTGTATTTGATTGCAGGTTACGCGTTATAGGCATTTTCGCCGTGGCTGTTGACGTCCAGCCCTTCACGTTCCTGTTCTTCCGGTACACGCAGGCCAACCGTCAAATCCGCCAGTTTGTAGCCGATAAACGCCACCACACCAGACCAGACGATCGTAATGGCGATACTTTCCAGTTGTACCAACACCTGATGGCCCATCGTCACACCTTCCGCGAAGCCCACACCGCCCAGCGAACTGGCGGCAAAAATTCCGGTCATGATACAGCCGACAATACCGCAAACGCCGTGTACACCGAAGACATCGCAGGGATCATCCACCCGCAGCAGACGTTTCAACATAGTCACGCCCCACAAGCCTGCCAGACCAGCTACCACGCCGATAATCAACGCGCCGCCAACACCAATGTAACCACAGGCAGGCGTCACGCCGACCAGACCGGCAATCGCACCAGAGCAAGCCCCCAGCAGAGAAGGTTTACCGCGCAGTGCCCATTCACCGAAGATCCAGCCAAGAATTGCCGCCGCCGTTGCTACCACGGTGTTAACAAACGCCAGTGCCGCAATTTCGTTTGCCGTGCCCGCAGACCCGGCGTTAAAACCAAACCACCCGATATAAAGAATGGCAGTTCCGGTAAAGACCATCGGCAGGTTGTGCGGTTTAAACGCCTCTTTGCCAAAGCCCACGCGTTTACCGACCAGATACGCGCCTACCAGACCGGCGATTGCGGCGTTAATGTGCACCACTGTGCCACCGGCAAAATCCAGCGCACCGTGGGAAGCCAGCAAACCGCCTCCCCAGACCATATGCGCAATCGGAATGTAAGAGAGCGTCAACCACACCACCACGAAGATTAACACTGCCGAGAAGCGAATCCTCTCCGCCAGCGCCCCGACGATCAAGCCAACGGTAATACAGGCAAACGATCCCTGAAACGCCACGTGGATATACTGATAGATACTGCCCATTACCGCGGTCAATTCGATATTTTTCAACATTAACCAGTTAATGTTGCCAAAGAAGTTGTTGCCCTCGCCAAACGCCAGTGAGTAGCCGTAAACCACCCAGAGAATACAAACCAATGCAAAGGTCACGGTCACCTGTGTCAGCATCGACAGCACGTTTTTACCGCGAATCAGGCCACCATAAAACAGCGCGATACCCGGAACAGTCATAAACAGCACCAGCGCAGTACAAATCATCATAAACGCATTGTCGGCTTTATCTGCCACCGCAGGAGCAGCCATTACCAGTCCTGGCAGCATCGCCAGTGAAGCAAGCCCAGTTTTTATCGTCGCTATCTTCATTTTTCAGTCCTGTTGCTGTGTGCCAGAGATTACAGCGCCGCTTCGTCGGCTTCGCCGGTACGGATACGAATGACGCGTTGCAATTCAGCGACAAAGATTTTGCCGTCGCCAATTTTTCCGGTGTAAGCCGCCTTGCTGACGATATCGATCACTTCATCGAGTTGATCATCGGCAATCGCCACATCGATTTTTACTTTTGGCAGGAAATTGACGCTGTATTCCGCGCCACGGTACAGCTCAGCATGCCCTTTCTGACGCCCGAAACCTTTCACTTCAGTGACGGTCAGGCCCTGGATGCCAATGGAAGATAACGCTTCACGAACGTCTTCCAGCTTGAATGGTTTGATTATCACGGTCACCAGCTTCATAGATCCCCTCCGGTCAGAATTCGGTAATGGTTCTGCTACACGAAGAAGGTATTGCAAGCGGTGTGCCAGAAATGAAAAACGAGAGGGAAAGCAGGACGCAAAGGTGATTGAAAACAAAAACGCACTATGACAGTGCACAGTGCGTTGCATTTTTGCACCAACGATGAAATTTTGCGCTAATCAGGCGCTCAACGATTCCTCTTCACGTACGCTGGCAGCCAGTTCTTCTCCTGCAAGTTGCAGTTGGTACATCTGCCAGTAACGTCCCTGAGCCGCAAGCAGTTGCTGGTGCGTCCCCTGCTCCACGGCTTGTCCACGATGAAGCACCAGAATGGTGTCGGCATCAACAATGGTCGATAAGCGGTGAGCGATCACCACCAGCGTAGTATGTTCGCGCACCGCCGCCAGGGCGTGCTGAATCGCCTGTTCAGTACCGGAATCAATACTGGCGGTTGCTTCATCAAGGATCAGGATTTGCGGTGTTTCTACCAGCACGCGCGCCAGCGCCAGCAACTGTTTTTGCCCGACTGAGAGATTATTCCCCTGCTCGCCCAACGGCGTATAAATGCCGTCGCTCATGCTGCGCGCCAGCTCTGCCAGTTGCACCGTTTCCAGCGCTTGCCAGACGCGTTCTTCGGAGATATCACGCCCCAGCGTAACGTTCGCCAGGAAGGAATCCGCCAGCACAACCGGATCTTGCTGCACCATTGCCACGCCCTGGCGCAGCGCGCTGTGACTTAGCGAACTTAACGGACGGCCGTCGAGACGAATCTCGCCTTCCGTTAGCGGGTAATAGCCCATCAGCAAACTTGCCAAAGTGCTTTTGCCACTGCCGGTATGCCCGACCAGCGCCACAAAGTTGCGCGAAGGCACAGACAGATTAATGTTTTTCAGTACCAGATTGTCATCACGATAGGCAAACGACACATTATCGACGTCAATGGTGCCGCTCTGTAACGGGCGATCATCATTGCCATATTGCTGGCGCGGCCCATCCATCAGTTCAAATACACGCTCACCTGCGACAACAGCCTGTTGCAGCATTGCCTGTTGCGTGGTCAGTTCGATTAATGGTTCGTTAAGTCGCCCCAGATAGCTGATAAACGCATACAACACGCCCACTTCAATAGTGCCACTGGCAGAGAAACCAAACAGCATCAACAAACCGCAAAGAATGAGCGATGAAAACAGACTAAGCAGTGGTCGCAGTAAAAAGCCGTCGAGCCGCAGGGTTTGCATTCGCGCCATATAGTGCGAACGGCTGGCCTCCCCCATACGTTCACCAAATCGCGCCTGCTGACGGAACTGCTGGATAACGCTCATGCCATTGATGATTTCGTTAAAACCGTCGTTGATATCCGCCAGATAGGCGCGCACGCGGCGGACAATCGGCGTACTGTAACGCTGGTATATCACCATCACCACCAGCACGACCGGGAAGATCATTATTGCCACCAGCGCCATTCGCCAGTCGAGACTGAACATCGCCACCAGCATCGCACCCACAAGTGCGGCGCTACGCAAAACGGTTGCTACCACGGTAACGTAGAGATCGCGGATCACTTCTGTGTCATTGGTGACGCGGGAAATGACCTGCCCGACCGGCTGGGTATCAAACTCACTTAATGGCTGGCGTAGCGCAGCATCCATCACATCGGTACGCAACTGTTGTACAACGCCAACCGCCGCCCGGTTAAACAACAACGACTGCGCGTAGTGCAGTCCGGCGGCAAGCAGTTGCAGCCCAACATACGCCACCGCCAGACCAACAACCATCTTCAACGGCAGATTATTTTTCGCCACCATATTGTCGATAAAATAGCTGATGAGCAGCGGCCCACTCACTTCTGCCGCTGCTGCAACCCACATCATCAGAACCGCAATACCCAGCGGCTTACGCCACGGCGAACCGTATGCTAACAGGCGCTTCAGAGTCGGCCACAGTTGGCTAAAACTACGCATCAACGGCCTCCTCGTGAATTTCAGGGGCATCGTCAAGCGCCGCCTCCAGTTGTTGATAGCGATACATATCGCGATACCAGCCGCTTTGTTGCGCCAGCACATCATGATCGCCGCGTTGAGCGATATGCCCGTGCTGCATCACAATTATTTCACTGGCTTCTGTCAGTGCAGAAAGACGATGGGCGCTGATGATGACCGTTCGCCCCTGTCCCCACTGGCGCAGGTTATGCAGGATCTGGTGCTCTGTGCGTCCGTCCACCGCAGAAAGCGCATCATCCAGAATGAGGATTTCCGCATTCACCAGTAACGCCCGGGCAATGGAGATACGCTGTTTTTGGCCACCGGAAAGCATCACGCCACGTTCGCCCACTTCTGTGTCGTAACCTTGCGGCAGACGAAGAATATCGTCATGCACACTGGCCAAACGCGCTACGTGCTCAATCTCTTGCTGGGTAGCATTCGGGCAACCCAGCGCAATGTTATTCGCCACGGTGTCGGAAAAAAGGAACGGCGTCTGACTGACGACTGCCAGGCGGCTACGCCAACTGTCGAGTTGTAGCTGCGTCAGAGGAATATCATGAAAGCGAATATCCCCCTCGCTGACGTCGAAATGACGCTGAATGAGTGACAGCACGGTACTTTTGCCGGAACCGGTCGGCCCGCAAATGCCCAGCATCTGACCGGGCTTCAATACGAAACTGACGTTTTCCAGCGCAGGATGGTGAGTTTGCGGATAGGTAAACTGGCGAATATTCACATCCAGTTTACCGCGTCCTTCCGGCACACTTTCGCTACCATCTTTGACGACCGGCGCTTCCGCCAGCATCGTTCGAATACGGCTGTACGCCGCGCTGCCGCGTTCCACAATGTTAAACATCCATGCCAGCGCCAGCATCGGCCAGATCATCAGGCCAAGATACATCATAAAACTGGTGAGCTGTCCCAGCGTTAAACTGCCCTGCACAACCATCCAGCTTCCCCCACCAATCGCCAGTAAATTCGCCATCCCAATAGCGATATAGATGGTCGGATCGAAACGGGCATCAATACGTGCCACACGCATGTTTTTCTTGCCAGTATCCTCGGCATCTGCGGCAAATAGCGCCGACTGGCGATCTTCCAGACCAAAGGCTTTAATCATACGGATACTGGTGAGGCTCTCCTGGGTGCGGTCGTTGAGGCTGGAAAACGCCGCCTGCGCCAGCTTAAAACGCTCATGTAAAGCGTCGCCATTACGTTTGATCATGATCGCCATCACCGGCATCGGCAGCAGCGCTATTAAGGTCAACTGCCAGCTAATTTGCGTTGACATCATAATCAGCACCGCGCAGCCCATCACCAGCGAATCCACCAGCGTCAGCACCCCTTCCCCGGCGGCAAATACCACGCGATCAACGTCATTCGTCGCGCGGGCCATTAAGTCCCCCGTCCGGTGACGCAGGTAAAATTCTGGATGCTGGCGGCTTAACTGGCGGTAATAATCTTCACGCAGTTCAACAGCCAGTTGATAAGACGCACCGAACAACAGTACACGCCAGACATAACGCAGTAGATAAACCACGACTGCAATCAGCACCATAGTGGCGATCCACATCAGGATCTGTCCGGTCGTAAAGTGTTGTTCCGTCACGCCATCGACCACAATCCCGACTACTTTCGGCGGAACCAGTTGCAGCATCGCGATAATGACAAGCAAGGCCACAGCCCCGAGATAGCGACGCCATTCCCGACGGAAATACCAGCTTAGTTGAGCAAATAATCGCACGCGTTGTGTCCTGACCTGATTTTGGATATTTATTCGATGGGTAAAGAAGTGGTGTATTTAATCTGTTCCATCGCGAAACTGGAAGTAACGTCCGACAGCCCTGGCACGCTGTTTACCAGACGCTTATAAAACTCGTCGTAGCGTTTCATGTCGGCAACCTGGACACGCATCAGATAATCGTATTCACCGGCCATGCGCCAGAACCCCAGCACTTCTGGCATTTCCGTTACCACCGTGACAAAGCGGCAATACCATTCGCTGCTGTGATGTTGCGTTTTAATCAGTACAAAAGCGGTCAGCCCGAGGCCAATTTTTTCCGGGTCCAGTAAGGCAACTTTGCCGATAAGGATACCGTCATCCTCCAGCCGTTTCAGACGCTTCCAGCAAGGCGTGGTTGTCAGATTAACGGCTTCTGCCAGAGCCTGCAAAGAGAGGGTACAATCCTGCTGTAGCAAGGCCAGCAGCTTACGATCAATTTTATCTAACATAGCCCACCCACAGAGAATTATTTTCTCTTTTCATTCTATTTTAAAGGTCAAATACCGACAATTTATTCTGTGCGGTTTAAACGCCACTGCACAAAATGACAAATTCAAAGCAAAAAAAACCGGGCTATTGCCCGGCGCTGGAAGGGATCTCGTTATTCGGGGGAATAAGGTAGATGTGGATTGTCCAGCCAGTGCGTCAAATAGTGAGAGACAGCCTGATTTCGGCAGTGTCCAATCACCGGTAAATGGGGGAGTTCCGCGCGAAGTTGCGGCATCGCATTGCCCATAATAAAGCCGCTGCCGACGCTGCCTAACATTTCACGATCGTTCATCGCATCGCCAAAGGCCATGCAGTCGCGCAGCGAAAAACCTAAATATTGGGTCAGCACCACCAGCGCTGCGCCTTTATTGCACCCCACCGGCAGTACTTCCAGGCAATTAATCGCGGAAAAACACAAATGTGCCCGCTCGCCTAATGCTTCCTGTAGTTGGATCTGCAAGCGCGTAAGATCGTCATGATCGCCACAGAAACAGACCTTGGTGACGCGGTCGAGAGGCATTTTTTTGACATTGATAATCTGATAACGAAACTTGCTATAGACAAATGCCTGCAACAACGCCGGAATTTCGCGTTCGGTAAACCAGCCATCATCATTGAAGATATGCATGCTGGCCTGGGTATCCCACTTCTGATAGAGCACCCGTTCCGCCACATCTGCAGGTAAATCATCACGATGTAACAATTCACCTTCCAGAGAATGCACGCGCGTACCGTTGCCGGTAATCAAATACGCATCCAGCGATAGCGCCCCGAGAATGTGCTGCATCTCCAACGCATGGCGACCCGTAGCAAAAGTAAGGGTGATATCGCGTTCACGCAGGCGCGCCAGAGTAGAGAGGGTTTTCTCACCTAAGTGGTGGTCAGGCATCAATAAAGTGCCGTCCATATCAAATGCTGCCAGACGAGCCATTTCTTTCTCCACTCTGTGACAGGGTTAATGGTGATTGAGTATCACCTGATATATACGGAAGTAATAGTGAATAGTTAAATAATATTGTTCCGGGTTTATATGCGACTGCTTAACCGTCTTAACCAGTATCAACGTCTGTGGCAACCTTCCGCGGGAGAGACGCAGTCCGTGACCGTCAGCGAACTGGCCGAACGCTGTTTTTGCAGCGAACGGCATGTGCGCACACTGTTACGTCAGGCACAGGAGGCTGGATGGTTGGAGTGGCAGGCGCAATCAGGACGCGGAAAGCGCGGGCAACTACGCTTTCTGGTGACGCCGCAATTCCTGCGCAATACGATGATGGAACAGGCGCTGGAAACCGGGAAACAGCAGGATGTGCTGGAGCTGGCGCAACTGGCTCCTGGCGAGCTGCGTACCCTGTTACAACCGTTTATGGGCGGGCAATGGCATAACGATACACCGACGTTGCGTATCCCCTATTATCGCCCACTCGAACCGCTACAACCGGGCTTTTTGCCCGGCCGTGCCGAGCAGCATCTCGCCGGGCAAGTTTTTTCCGGCCTGACCCGCTTCGACAATAATACGCAACGCCCAATTGGCGATTTAGCGCACCACTGGGAAACGTCTACTGACGGGCTACGCTGGGATTTTTATCTTCGTTCAACGCTGCACTGGCATAACGGCGATGCTGTAAAAGCAACGCAACTGCATCAGCGGTTGTTGATGCTGCTCCAGCTACCTGCATTGGGTAAATTATTTATTAGCGTGAAGCGTATTGAAGTCCCCCATCCGCAGTGCCTGACCTTCTTTTTACATCGCCCCGATTACTGGCTTGCCCACCGGCTGGCAAGCTATTGCAGTCATCTCGCGCATCCACAATTCCCGCAGGTGGGAACCGGTCCTTTTCGCTTAACACAATTCACAGCGGAACTGGTGCGTCTGGAAAGTCACGATTATTACCATTTACGTCATCCACTGCTAAAAGCGGTTGAATACTGGATAACTCCACCGCTTTTTGAAAAAGATTTGGGAACCAGTTGCCAGCATCCAGTGCAAATCACTATCGGTAAACCCGAGGATCTGCCTCTGGTCAGCCAGGTCAGTAGCGGCATCAGTTTAGGTTTTTGCTATTTAACGTTGCGCAAAAGCTCCCGACTAACCCTCTGGCAGGCGCGAAAAGTGATCACCATTATTCATCAATCTGGTTTACTGCAAACGTTAGAAGTCGGAGAAAACCTGATCACCGCCAGTAATGCATTGCTGCCTGGCTGGACTATTCCGCAATGGGAAGTGCCAGATGAGGTCAAACTACCGGAAACATTGACGCTGGCTTATCACCTGCCAGTGGAACTTCATGCTATGGCAGAACAGCTACGGACGACGCTGGCAGCAGAAGGTTGCGAATTAAAGATTATTTTTCATCATGCGAAAAACTGGGATGACACAACCCCACTGGCTCAGGCAGATTTGATGATGGGCGATAGACTAATTGGCGAAGCACCGGAATATACCCTTGAGCAATGGCTGCGTTGCGATCCGCTCTGGCCACATGTTTTCACTGCCAGCACATATGCACATCTGCACTCAACACTGGATGCCGTGCAATTGATGCCTGATGAGGAAAACCGACATAACGCCCTGAAAGCGGTCTTCACACAATTAATGGATAACGCCACGCTGACACCACTGTTTAACTATCACTATCGCATTAGCGCGCCGCCCGGTGTTAACGGTGTCCGTCTGACGCCGCGCGGCTGGTTTGAATTTACCGAAGCCTGGCTTCCCGCACCGTCGCAATGAAGCACTGGTCGGGGTTAACCACAGGCGTTACCATAAGGTTTTTACCGATTTAGCAGGATGATTTATGAAACGTGCTGTCGTTGTGTTCAGTGGAGGCCAGGATTCCACCACCTGTCTGGTACAGGCATTGCAGCAATATGATGAAGTCCATTGCGTGACATTTGATTACGGCCAGCGCCATCGCGCAGAGATCGACGTGGCCCGCGAACTGGCGCTAAAACTAGGGGCACGCGCGCATAAGGTGCTGGATGTGACGCTGCTCAACGATCTGGCGGTTAGCAGCCTGACGCGTGACAGCATTCCAGTGCCAGATTATGAACCTGAAGCCGATGGTATCCCGAATACGTTTGTCCCAGGGCGTAATATTTTGTTCCTGACGCTGGCGGCAATATATGCGTATCAGGTAAAAGCAGAAGCAGTAATTACCGGCGTCTGCGAAACGGATTTCTCCGGTTACCCGGATTGCCGCGATGAGTTTGTGAAAGCACTGAACCATGCCGTCAGTCTGGGCATGGCGAAAGATATTCGCTTTGAAACACCGTTGATGTGGATTGATAAAGCGGAAACCTGGGCGCTGGCGGATTATTACGGCAAGCTGGATTTAGTCCGTAACGAAACGTTGACCTGCTATAACGGCATTAAAGGCGACGGTTGCGGTCATTGTGCTGCGTGTAATCTGCGTGCCAACGGGTTGAATCATTATCTGGCCGATAAATCGGCGGTGATGACGGCGATGAAACAGAAGACCGGATTGAAGTAATTATTCGGGGTGTCGCCTGATCCGATCTACGATTGTATCACGCCTGGAGGCCGGATAAGACGCACCCCGCGTCGCATCCGGCACAACAAAACGTTTACTGAACCATCTGCTCCAGCTTTTCGCGCAGTTCCCCTTCCAGGGCTAATGCTTTCTGCGTTTTGAGATCAATACAAACAAAGGTGATGAGCGCATCCGCCACCACCTGTCCTTCCGGCTCAAGGGTGATTACTTGACTTAAAATGCCGCTTTTACCGTTTAATTGCTGCAACTGACTGGTAATGGTCAGCAGGTCGCTCAACACCGCCGGGCGACGATAGTTAATATTGATATTGACTACCACAAAAGCGATGTTATGGGCGGTCATCCATTGAAAGCTGTCGCTATTTTCCAGTCCATCCCAGCGGGCTTCTTCGAGAAACTCAAGGTAGCGGGCGTTGTTAACGTGCTGGTAAACATCGAGATGGTATCCACGAACTTTGATTTGTGTTTGCATAGCGCAATAGCCTTACGTTGTTGTTATAAGAACAGTTATAAGCACAGAGGTCATAACTGGTATGACCTCTTCAGTCTGGCAAAAAATTGCCACTATGCAAATTAATTACAGACTTAATACCGCAAGGTTACGTTCCACCAGCGAATTGCCCATCCCCGGCACCTGTTTTAAATCTTCCACCGTTTTAAACGGACCGTACTCTTCCCGATAACTGACAATCGCCTGCGCTTTCTTCAGGCCAACACCATTCATAACGCGGGCTAACTCTTCCGCACTGGCATTGTTAATACTGACTCTGGTGCCTTCTTCGTCACTGGCTTTCGCCGGTATTGCCGCTTTGCTTTGTGCTGCGGGTGCCTCCGCTTTGGTTTCTACCGCTGCCGGTTTCGCCGTAGGGGCAGCCGCCAGCGCGCTATGAGACATTCCGGCACAAGCCAGAGACAGAGTAATGAGAAGTGCTTTGATTCCGTGTTTCATACTGTTTTCTCCTTGTTTGTTAACAGTGGAATCACCTTAACGGCAGTGAAAACAGTAAACAAATGGCAATATTCAGAAATGGAAAAGGCCGCGAAAGCGACCTTTTCTTGTTACAGCTACAAAGCATTTTTTTGCGAAGCGGCTTCAGGATTATTGCTGTTCCAGCGCGTCGCCAATTTTGATTTTCGCCTCTTTACGCAGGTTACTCATCAGCGCTTCAAAGACGATTTGTGCGTTGTTCTGGGTGATACCCTGCACCATCGCTTTTTTCTGATCTTCCGGCATTGAGCCTTGTTTCACTTCGTCCAGCGCCAGAAGAACCACATTACCTTGCATATCGGTCGCCATACCATAGCTCGGTTTGTCTTTCGCTGGCAGAGGCAGTGCAAACGCGGCCTGGCTAATTGGGTCACGGCCGGAACGACTTAAGGTTTTCGGCTCGCCAAATTTCAAACCGGCAGCTTGCATAGCTTCCGCACCCTTGCCCGCTTTCAGATCAACCAGCAGTTTTTCAGCATCGATTTTCGCCTGCTGTTCAGCTTTGTTGTGCTGAACCAGCGCTTTAACCTGTTCCTGAACATCTGCCAATGGTTTAACCGCTTCTGGTTTATGCTCGCTGATGCGCAGCACGAATGCGCGATCGCCGTCTACGGTGATGATGTCAGAGTTGATGCCCGGCGCACCGTTTTCACCAACCAGACCGCCGTTGAAGATAGCGTCCGCAACCGGCTTAAAGTTTAACTCTTCCGGCAGTTTATCTTTACTAAACCAGCCAGTCTGGGTGGCTTTAACACCCGCGGCCTGCTCTGCACCGGCCAGAGATTCGGTGTCGTTGCTTGCCGCATCGCTCACTTTCTGCTGCAGCGCGTAGTACGCATCCAGGGCTTTTTCGTGTTTCACTTTCGCCGTGATGTCGTCACGGACTTCGTCTAACGACTTCACTTTCGCAGGCTGAATATCGTCCAGACGCACGATCAAGAAACCCACAGAAGATTTGATGACGCCGGACAGTTGGCCTTTTTCTTTCAGACCAGCATTTTTCAGTTCATCCGGGATAGTGGCATCTTCTAACCAACCCATATCGCCGCCGTTACGGGCAGAGATAATATCGGCAGATTTTTCTTTTGCTAACGCAGCAAAATCACCACCTTTGTTCAGCTCATCAAGTACCGCTTTCGCTTCATCTTCAGTTTTGGTCTGGATGATGCTGTAACGGGTACGCTGCGGCTGGGTGAATTGATCCTGATGCTGATCGTAGTAACTCTGGATATCCGCATCACTAACCGGTTGCTGCATCGTTGCGGCATCCAGTTTGATGTAGCTCACGCGGAATTGTTCCGGAGTCATGAAGCTGTTTTTGTTTTGCTCGTAGTAGCTGGCGATTTCCTGTTCGGTCACTGCCTGCTTAGCCGCCAGAGCGTTAACGTCGATAGTCGCTTCACGCACTACACGTTGTTGAGCAACCAGCGCTGCCAGCTCGTCGGTTTCACCTTTTAGCATAAAGTCAGTGCCCGCAACGCCGTTAATCAGTTGTTGGGTCATAAGCTGGTTACGCAGCGCCTGTGCGTACTGATCGGCACTCATCCCCATCTGGTTGAGGATACCGTTATAGCGGCTGTTATCAAACTTGCCGTCAACCTGAAAGGCTGGGGTTGCGAAAATAGCCTGTTTAACCTGCTCATCGCTGACACCCAGTTTTAGTTCGCGGGCGTACTGATCCAGCAGCGCCTCGTCGATCAGACGATTCAGCACCTGTTGACGCAGGGTTTTCATGTAGCCTTCGTTCGCAGCCAGCTCAGAGTATTGATCGCCAAGCTGTTGCTGCATCCGATTACGCTCGCTGTTGAAAGCGTTCTCAAACTGCCCGCGGCTGATTTCCAGGTCATTCACTTTTGCGGCGTAGTTATTGCCTCCGCCAATCAGGTAACCACTCACGCCGGTCAATATGAACGACACGATAATGATACCGAAAATAATCTTGAGCACGAGACTGTTTGCAGCCGTGCGTAAGCTGTCCATCATGGTGTAACAACACTCCGCTGTAGGTGACTGTATACCTCACGCAACATATCGCTGCGTGCAAAGGCCTATTGTGACAAGAAACGGGGGCAATTGTCAGCCCACAACTTGCAGAAAGTCACGGAATACAAATAAAAAAGGCACATCAGTAGATGCGCCCTTGAACTTCGTCACATCCCCAATGGGGACAATACTTAGTTTACCGCGTCTTTCAGCGCTTTACCTGCACGGAAGCTCGGTACTTTAGCTGCAGCGATGGTGATCTCTTTACCGGTCTGCGGGTTGCGACCAGTACGGGCAGCACGCTCTTTAACGGCAAAAGTACCAAAACCAACCAGTGCTACATCATCCCCTTCTTTCAGGGATTCAGTTACGGAAGCAATAATAGCATCTAACGCACGGCCAGCCGCAGCTTTAGAGATATCAGCCCCTGCAGCAATCTTGTCAATCAATTGAGATTTATTCACTCTTCTCTTCCTCTTTATAATTTATCCCGCACTTGAATCCTTCAAGGTGCGAACGCGCAGCAGTTATATCAGGCCAGCCATCCCCTTACAACACCCCTTAATAAGGGCAAGCCTAATCCGCCCTCTAACTTAACGAGACAAAAAAAGGCTGGCAAGCCCGAATTGACCCACCAGCCCTTTTTTTATTAGTGCAATTTGCGCGAAGTCACTATTTTGCAGTTACAACCTGCATTCCAGACGGTTCATTTTGCAGCGCCAGAGTCAGAACTTCCTCAATGCGCTTCACAGGATGAATGTCCAGATCGGCAATCACGTTGTCCGGAATCTCTTCCAGGTCGCGTTTGTTCTCAAACGGAATTAACACTGTTTTAATCCCGCCGCGGTGCGCTGCCAGCAGTTTTTCTTTCAAACCGCCGATTGGCAACACCTGACCACGCAGAGTAATCTCACCAGTCATCGCCACATCGGCGCGAACCGGGTTACCGGTCAGGCAAGAAACCAGTGCGGTGCACATGGCAATACCGGCGCTCGGACCATCTTTCGGCGTCGCACCTTCCGGTACGTGCACGTGGATGTCGCGTTTTTCGTAAAAATCTGGATTGATCCCCAGTTTTTCCGCACGCGCGCGAACCACAGTTAACGCCGCCTGAATGGACTCTTGCATCACTTCGCCCAGCGAACCAGTGTAAGTGAGTTTACCTTTGCCTGGAACACACGCTGTCTCGATGGTCAGCAAGTCGCCGCCGACTTCCGTCCACGCCAGACCAGTTACCTGACCAACGCGGTTTTCGTTATCCGCGCGACCATAGTCGAAACGCTGAACACCGAGGTAGTCATGCAGGTTATCGCCGTTAATTTCGATATGTTTTAATGACTTATCGAGCAACAACTGCTTAACCGCTTTACGGCATAGTTTGGAGATTTCACGCTCCAGACCACGCACGCCCGCCTCACGGGTGTAGTAACGAATAATGCCAATAATGGCGCTATCGTCGACGGTCAGCTCACCTTTTTTCAGTGCATTACGTTCAATCTGCTTCGGCAGCAGGTGACGTTTGGCGATGTTCAGTTTTTCATCTTCGGTATAACCAGAGAGACGAATAACTTCCATACGATCCAGCAGTGGCGCCGGAATATTCATGGAGTTCGACGTCGCAACAAACATCACGTCGCTAAGGTCGTAATCCACTTCCAGATAGTGGTCGCTGAACGCCACGTTCTGCTCTGGATCCAGCACTTCAAGCAGTGCGGAAGCTGGATCGCCACGCATGTCAGAAGACATTTTGTCGATCTCATCGAGCAGGAACAGCGGGTTTTTCACGCCCACTTTCGCCATTTTCTGGATCAATTTACCCGGCATAGAACCGATGTAAGTACGGCGGTGACCACGGATTTCCGCTTCGTCACGCACACCGCCCAGCGCCATACGGACATATTTACGTCCGGTAGCTTTAGCGATGGACTGCCCCAGAGAAGTTTTACCTACCCCCGGCGGTCCAACCAGGCAGAGGATCGGCCCCTTGATTTTATTTACGCGGCTTTGAACCGCGAGATACTCAAGGATGCGATCTTTCACACGTTCCAGACCATAATGGTCGGTATCGAGGATTTCTTGCGCCTGACGCAGGTCTTTTTTGACCTTGCTACGTGCATTCCACGGCACCTGCACCATCCAGTCGATATAACCTCGCACCACGGTCGCTTCTGCCGACATTGGAGACATCATTTTCAGCTTCTGCAATTCTGCTTCCGCTTTCTCTTTTGCCTCTTTTGGCATTTTCGCCGCGTCGATTTTGCGCTTCAACGCTTCATTTTCGTCTGGCGCGTCGTCCATTTCACCGAGTTCTTTCTGAATAGCTTTCATTTGCTCGTTCAGATAGTACTCACGCTGGGATTTCTCCATCTGCTTTTTGACACGGTTGCGAATACGTTTCTCAACCTGCAGCAGATCGATTTCCGACTCCATCATAGCCATCAGATATTCCAGACGTTCGTTAACGTCGGACATCTCAAGAACGGACTGTTTGTCAGCCAGTTTTAGCGGCATATGTGCGGCAATGGTGTCCGCCAGACGCGCCGGATCGTCGATGCTGTTCAGCGACGTCAGCACTTCTGGTGGGATTTTCTTATTCAGCTTGATGTAGCCTTCGAACTGGCTGATTGCGGTACGCACCAGCACTTCCTGTTCGCGCTCATCAATAGTCGGGGACTCCAGATACTCCGCCTTCGCAGAAAAGTGTTCGCCATTGTCAGAGAGCGCAGAAATACGCGCGCGCTGTAACCCCTCGACCAGCACTTTGACGGTGCCGTCAGGCAGTTTCAGCATCTGCAATATAGAGGCCACGGTCCCGACGGTGAAAAGATCGTTTACACCCGGCTCATCCGTTGAAGCTTCTTTCTGCGCGACCAGCATAATTTTTTTATCATGGTCCATCGCCGCTTCCAGACAACGGATAGATTTTTCCCGTCCGACAAATAAGGGGATGACCATGTGCGGATAAACCACCACATCGCGCAGCGGCAATACGGGGATTTCAATGCGTTCAGAACGCTCAGGATTCATAGAGCTCTCTCTTAGTTTAATGTCCGCCAGGTAATCAGATGACATGACTGTGCTTCACGCCATCTATTAACATGTACGTCAGTATATGGGGATGTTTCTCCCACATTCAACGTCGGGAATAGAGGAAAAATGAAAGGGGAGA
This sequence comes from Escherichia sp. MOD1-EC6098, assembly GCF_002965865.1. Taxonomy (NCBI): domain Bacteria; kingdom Pseudomonadati; phylum Pseudomonadota; class Gammaproteobacteria; order Enterobacterales; family Enterobacteriaceae; genus Escherichia; species Escherichia sp. MOD1-EC6098. Next base: position 25,762 of record NZ_PTSN01000010.1, on the reverse strand, counting down.
TAAAATCCCCCCTTTTTGGTTAACTAATTGTATGGGAATGGTTAATTATTCACCAGACGCCTGTTGCGCTTCCGGCTTGCCATAAATCAGCAGTGGCTTGCTTTGCCCTTCAATAACCGACTCGTCAATAACCACTTTTTCCACATCTTCCATAGAAGGCAGATCATACATGGTATCAAGCAGCGCAGCTTCTACGATGGAACGCAGACCACGGGCACCGGTTTTACGCGCCATCGCTTTCTTGGCGATAGCATCCAGCGCTTCGTCACGGAATTCCAGATCCACGCCCTCAAGGTTAAACAACGCCTGATACTGCTTGGTCAGGGCGTTTTTCGGCTCTTTGAGGATCTGAATCAAAGCTTCTTCGCTCAGTTCATTCAGCGTTGCCACAACTGGCAGACGACCGATGAACTCAGGGATCAGACCAAATTTGATCAAATCTTCCGGTTCAACCTGCGCCAGCAACTCACCTTCGCTTGCTTTGTCAGATTTCGCTTTTACCGTCGCACCAAAACCAATGCCGGAGCCAGTTTCGACACGATGGGAAATCACTTTATCCAGACCGGCAAATGCACCGCCACAGATAAACAGGATCTTGGAGGTATCAACCTGCAAGAATTCCTGCTGCGGATGCTTACGTCCGCCCTGCGGTGGAACGGCGGCAACCGTACCTTCGATCAGTTTCAACAGTGCCTGCTGTACGCCTTCACCGGAAACGTCACGGGTAATGGACGGGTTGTCAGACTTACGCGAAATCTTGTCGATTTCATCGATGTAGACAATCCCGCGCTGCGCTTTCTGTACGTCGTAGTCGCACTTCTGCAACAGCTTCTGAATGATGTTTTCAACATCTTCACCCACATAACCCGCTTCGGTCAGGGTGGTGGCATCAGCCATAGTGAACGGAACGTCCAGCAGACGCGCCAACGTTTCCGCCAGCAACGTTTTACCAGAGCCAGTCGGACCAATCAGCAGAATGTTACTTTTGCCCAACTCGACGCCATTGCTGGTATCGCCGTTGCGCAGACGTTTGTAGTGGTTGTACACCGCGACCGCCAGCACTTTTTTCGCCTGTTCCTGACCGATGACGTAATCGTCCAGGTGGTTGCGAATTTCATGCGGCGTCGGTAGCGAACTGCGTTCACGATGCGGTGCTACTTCTTTAATCTCTTCGCGAATGATGTCGTTACATAAATCAACACATTCGTCGCAGATATACACGGATGGACCGGCAATCAGCTTACGCACTTCATGCTGGCTTTTGCCGCAAAAAGAGCAATACAGCAACTTGCCTGAGCCATCTTTGCGTTTATCTGTCATGGGTCAAAACCTCTTCTTTGTTCTTTGTGCCGCACACGACGACGCAAATGCCATTCTCAGGCGCAAGCCGCTTACAGCGTTGTGCCAACCTGAATAAGTATAGCGGCACAGTTGCGCCTCTGGCATCAATTACGATGGGTCAGAATCGAATCGACCAGACCGTATTCCACCGCTTCAGGCGCGGAAAGGAAGCGATCGCGCTCAGTGTCACGTTCAATCTGTTCTAATGATTGACCCGTATGAAGCGCCATAAGTTCATTCATCCGCCCTTTAACTTTCAGAATTTCACGGGCATGAATTTCGATATCAGTCGCCTGGCCCTGATAGCCGCCCAACGGCTGGTGAATCATCACGCGCGAATTCGGCAGGCAGAAACGTTTACCTTTTGCCCCTGCGGTCAGCAGGAATGCCCCCATTGAGGCCGCCTGGCCCATACAAATGGTGCTGACATCAGGCTTGATAAACTGCATGGTGTCATAGATAGACATCCCGGCAGTGATCACCCCACCTGGGGAGTTAATGTACAGATAGATATCTTTTTCCGGGTTTTCTGCTTCCAGGAACAGCATCTGCGCCACAATCAGGTTAGCCATATGGTCTTCAACCTGGCCAGTCAGAAAAATAACGCGTTCCTTAAGTAGACGAGAATAGATATCAAAAGAGCGCTCACCGCGTGAGGTCTGTTCAATGACCATCGGCACCAGCGCCATATGGGGTGCAAAGTTATCTCGTTCGCCGCTGTATGACATTTCCGTCTCCTGGATAAAATTGAAAAAACCTGCTGTACCGATTGTAACCTTATGGACGGATTATCAGCTAGTCCCTGTGTTATGGGTACGGCATCATCCTATTTCAAGCATAACAATCTTTTGTTGTTACGCTAACACCGAAAGAGGGTTTTCGCACGGTTCCATGCAAAATTCATGACAAAAAAAAGCCCACCACCTGGCGGTGACGGGCCTTTGTGCGAATTTAGCGCGTTAGGCTGCGCAAATTACGCCTGCTGGTTCATCAGCTCGTTGAAAGTGGTTTCTTTTTCAGTCACTTTCGCTTTCGCCAGAACGGCTTCAACAGCCTGTTCTTCCAGAGCCACGTTACGCATGTTGTCCATCAGCTCTTTGTTTTTGCTGTAGAACTCGATAACTTCTTTCGGATCTTCGTACGCAGAAGCCATCTCTTCGATCAGGCCTTTAACACGCTCTTCGTCAGCTTTCAGCTCGTTAGCGCGAATAACTTCGCCCAGCAGCAGGCCAACAACTACGCGGCGTTTAGCCTGTTCTTCGAACAGTTCACGCGGCAGTTCCAGAGCTTGTTTTTCGTTGCCACCGAAACGCTGTGCAGCCTGGCGACGCAGAACGTCGATTTCGCTGTCGATCAGCGCAGCCGGAACGTCGATGTCGTTAGCTTTTACCAGACCTTCGATCGCCTGAGACTTAACGCGGTTACGAATGGCGCTCTTCAGCTCGCGCTCCATGTTTTTACGCACTTCAGCGCGCAGACCTTCTACGGAACCATCTTCAACGCCGAAACGTTTGATGAATTCAGCAGTCAGTTCCGGCAGTTCACGCTCTTCAACTTTCTTCAGGTTGATAGCGAATTTCGCTGCTTTACCTTTCAGGTTTTCTGCGTGGTATTCTTCCGGGAAGGTCACGTCGATGGTGAACTCTTCGCCTGCTTTGTGGCCTTTGATACCGTCTTCAAAGCCCGGGATCATACGACCCTGGCCCATCGCCAGTACGAAATCAGACGCTTTTCCACCTTCGAACTCTTCGCCGTCTACAGAACCGGTGAAGTCGATGGTCACGCGGTCTTCAGCTTCAACAGCGCCGTCTTTTTCTTTCCAGGTCGCCTGCTGTTTACGCAGAGTATCCAGCATGCCGTCAACGTCAGCGTCGGTCACTTCCACGATCGGTTTTTCAACTTCGATCGCTTCCAGACCCTGCAGTTCAACTTCCGGATAAACTTCAAACTCTACAGAGTAGGTGAAGTCTTCACCCGGCTTGTATTCGCCCGGAACGTAGGTCGGTGCGCCAGCCGGATTGATTTTTTCTTTAATGATGGCGTCAATGAAGTTACGGCTCATCAGGTCACCCAGAACGTCCTGGCGTACAGACGCGCCATAACGCTGAGCAACGATATTCATTGGCACTTTGCCTTTGCGGAAGCCGTCAATACGTACTTTTTTCGCAACGTTGACCAGCTCGCTTTTAACAGCGGTCTCGATGCTGTCAGCAGCGATAGTAATCGTTACACGGCGGCCAAGGCCTTGAGTGGTTTCAACTGAAACTTGCATCTTGTTACCTCAAAAAATCACAGTGCTCGGTCAACTCTTACCCCGCAAGCACAGGTTGTTGGCTTCGCGGAACCGGGATGTTCTTATAATCAATCACATTCCCTGTTACCAGAATCATCCCGAAAGCATTCAAATAGGACGCGGCATTATAGCGGCATCACTTTTATGAGTCGAGAACGGTTATTGCGCGCTGCCGCGTATTTTTTCACAATTCCCGGGCAATTTTCGTCTGAATGCTGGGCAAAAAGCGCAAAATCCAGACAAAACAAAACGGCCCGCAGGCCGTTTTTCATAAAATCTTTAGCAACATACTGGAAAAACGCTAACTGTTGCAAATGCGTTTTTAGGCGATGCTTCCCGCTCCACGACAAGGAGGAGAAGCAAAGATGGTATCCTGCAATCCTTCCCACTCCTTAATGGTATAAGTATGCAGAGCCAGCGCATGAACGGTAGTAGAGAGTTCCTCCGCTAAAGTACTGTAAATCATTCGATGACGATTCAGAAAACGTTCACCCATAAAACGATCGCTGACCAGCACAACTTTAAAATGGCTTTCAGAGCCGGCTGGGACATTGTGACGATAGCTTTCATCCACAACTTCGAGGAATACGGGTTGGAACACAGTCCTTAATTTTTCTTCTATCCGCTCACGTATCATCATGAAATATCTCCTCCGACAACGCTGAGATGTCACCCATCCCTTTAAATACTAGCCGCTTTAACCGTTTCCATTACAGCTTAACAACAAATAATTAGCTTTCATCCTGTTTTTTCTGTCAAGCGTATGAAGTTTACTGATTTAAAGATTGATTCACCGGCTTCACATCGGTGTTTCTTTTACCTAAGGCGATTATTTCGTCAACATAATGAATTTACATGTCTTACCCACTTCCCCTCGTCGTTGGCGATGTTATGATGGCGGGAATCTTTACCAAACACGCTTAAAAGTCTCTGAGAGCCAGAACATGTTCAAAAAAATCCTCTTCCCGTTAGTTGCTCTGTTTATGCTTGCAGGATGCGCGAAACCGCCAACAACCATTGAAGTTTCTCCGACGATGACACTGCCACAGCAAGATCCAAGTCTGATGGGCGTCACCGTTAGCATTAATGGTGCCGATCAGCGTACCGATCAGGCGTTAGCAAAAGTCACCCGTGACAACCAAATTGTTACCCTGACCGCGTCCCGCGATCTGCGTTTCCTGCTGCAAGAAGTGCTGGAAAAACAAATGACCGCTCGCGGTTATATGGTTGGCCCGAATGGCCCGGTTAATCTGCAAATCATCGTTAGCCAGTTGTATGCCGACGTGTCCCAAGGCAATGTGCGCTACAACATTGCTACCAAAGCGGATATCGCCATCATCGCCACCGCGCAGAATGGCAACAAAATGACCAAAAACTATCGTGCCAGCTACAACGTTGAGGGCGCTTTTCAGGCCTCTAACAAAAACATCGCTGACGCGGTTAACAGCGTGCTGACCGACACCATCGCTGACATGTCTCAGGACACCAGCATCCACGAATTCATTAAGCAGAACGCACGTTAATTTCTGCCCTCTGGCCCGGTGCAAGTCGGGCCTGTAGACGCCCATGTCCAGTCAATATTTACGTATTTTCCAACAGCCTCGTTCAGCTATTTTGTTGATTCTGGGTTTTGCTTCCGGGCTGCCGCTCGCCCTGACATCCGGCACGTTACAGGCGTGGATGACAGTCGAGAATATCGATCTTAAAACCATTGGTTTCTTCTCGTTGGTGGGTCAGGCTTACGTATTTAAATTTCTCTGGTCGCCGCTGATGGACCGCTATACTCCGCCGTTTCTCGGGCGACGGCGCGGCTGGCTGCTCGCCACGCAAGCGTTATTGTTGCTGGCGATTGCGGCGATGGGTTTTCTCGAACCTGGTACGCAACTTCGCTGGATGGCGGCACTGGCAGTCGTTATCGCTTTTTGCTCGGCCTCCCAGGATATCGTCTTTGATGCGTGGAAAACGGATGTGCTTCCCGCGGAAGAACGCGGCGCAGGTGCGGCAATCAGCGTGCTGGGTTACCGTTTAGGGATGCTGGTTTCCGGCGGTTTAGCCTTATGGCTGGCGGATAAATGGTTGGGCTGGCAAGGTATGTACTGGCTAATGGCAGCTCTGTTAATCCCGTGCATCATTGCGACTTTGCTTGCGCCAGAACCAACCGACACCATTCCTGTACCCAAAACGCTGGAGCAAGCTGTTGTTGCGCCACTACGTGATTTCTTTGGTCGCAATAACGCATGGTTAATTCTGCTTTTAATTGTGCTGTATAAGCTGGGCGATGCTTTCGCCATGAGCCTGACAACCACCTTTTTGATTCGCGGTGTCGGATTTGATGCCGGCGAAGTGGGCGTGGTTAACAAAACGCTCGGCTTGCTGGCGACCATCGTCGGCGCATTGTACGGCGGTATTTTGATGCAGCGTCTTTCACTGTTCCGTGCGCTGCTGATTTTCGGCCTTTTACAAGGTGCGTCCAACGCCGGTTACTGGCTGCTTTCTGTGACTGATAAGCATCTCTACAGCATGGGCGCGGCAGTCTTTTTCGAAAACCTGTGTGGCGGGATGGGCACATCGGCATTTGTGGCGCTGTTAATGACCCTGTGTAATAAGTCATTTTCCGCTACTCAGTTCGCCCTGCTCTCAGCGCTTTCTGCTGTAGGACGGGTTTATGTAGGCCCCGTAGCGGGCTGGTTTGTTGAAGCTCACGGCTGGTCGACATTCTATCTGTTCTCTGTTGCGGCCGCTGTACCTGGACTTATTTTGCTGCTGGTTTGCCGCCAGACGCTGGAGTACACGCGGGTCAACGACAACTTTATCCCACGTACCGAGTATCCATCTGGTTATACCTTTGCCATGTGGACACTGGCAGCAGGCGTCAGTCTGTTGGCCGTGTGGTTACTGCTGTTAACGATGAATGCGCTGGATTTGACTCACTTCTCTTTCCTGCCTGCACTGCTGGAAATCGGCGTTTTAGTCGCTCTGGGTGGTGTCATACTTGGTGGTTTATTGGACTATCTGGCACTACGAAAAACGCATTTGACGTAATCAGTGAATATTATTTAGCTGTAGTAATCACCCGGCGTAATTATTACGGCTAAATAAACATCAGCAGCGCTTAATAATATTTGTTCTTTTGTGCGGCTTAGCTTTCGGAAATTATTGACCCCATCTATATATTTTATTTTTTACACGATTCAGCTAATGACTCTTTATTTCCCCACGCCCGCTTTGTCACCTTAATGATAATTATTTGTTAAATAATTGTTTTATTTTGAGATTGGTTATACCAATTGCCATCCCCACCCCCTCCTTCAGTCCCCTTTCGTTATAACGCCCTTTTGCAACAGCTTCTTAAAATCAATCCGATATGTTTTGCAACATATGTGACCTGCGAGCCAAATTCAAGTAACAGTAATTTAATCATGTTTACAGTAATGTAACCTTCCCGTAAAATGCCCACACACTTTAAACGCCACCAGATCCCGTGGAATTGAGGTCGTTAAATGAGACTCAGGAAATACAATAAAAGTTTGGGATGGTTGTCATTATTTGCAGGCTCTGTATTGCTCAGTGGCTGTAATTCTGCGCTGTTAGATCCCAAAGGACAGATTGGTCTGGAGCAACGTTCGCTGATACTGACGGCATTTGGCCTGATGTTGATTGTCGTTATTCCCGCAATCTTGATGGCTGTTGGTTTCGCCTGGAAGTACCGTGCGAGCAATAAAGATGCTAAGTACAGCCCGAACTGGTCACACTCCAATAAAGTGGAAGCTGTGGTCTGGACGGTGCCAATCTTAATCATCATCTTCCTTGCGGTATTGACCTGGAAAACCACTCACGCTCTTGAGCCTAGCAAGCCGCTGGCACACGACGAGAAGCCCATTACCATCGAAGTGGTTTCCATGGACTGGAAATGGTTCTTCATCTACCCGGAACAGGGCATTGCTACCGTGAATGAAATCGCTTTCCCGGCGAACACTCCGGTGTACTTCAAAGTGACCTCCAACTCCGTGATGAACTCCTTCTTTATTCCGCGTCTGGGTAGCCAGATTTATGCCATGGCCGGTATGCAGACTCGCTTGCATCTGATCGCCAACGAACCCGGTACTTATGACGGTATTTCCGCCAGCTATAGCGGTCAGGGCTTCTCCGGCATGAAGTTCAACGCTATCGCCACACCGGATCGTGCCGCATTCGACCAATGGGTCGCAAAAGCAAAACAGTCGACGAAAACCATGTCTGACATGGCCACCTTCGAAAAACTGGCTGCGCCTAGCGAATACAACCAGGTGGAATATTTCTCCAACGTGAAACCCGACTTGTTTGCCGATGTGATTAACAAGTTTATGGCTCACGGTAAGAGCATGGACATGACTCAGCCCGAAGGTGAGCACAGCGCACACGAAGGTATGGAAGGCATGGACATGAGCCACGCGGAATCCGCCCATTAAAGGGGTTGAGGAAGAATAAAGATGTTCGGAAAATTAACACTTGATGCAGTCCCGTTCCATGAACCTATCATCATGGTTACGATCGCTGGCATTATTTTGGGAGGTCTGGCGCTCGTTGGCCTGATCACTTACTTCGGTAAGTGGACCTACCTGTGGAAAGAGTGGCTGACCTCTGTCGACCATAAACGCCTTGGTATCATGTATATCATCGTAGCGATTGTGATGCTGCTGCGTGGTTTTGCAGATGCCATTATGATGCGTAGTCAACAGGCACTGGCCTCGGCTGGCGAAGCAGGCTTCCTGCCGCCACACCACTATGATCAAGTTTTCACCGCTCACGGTGTGATTATGATCTTCTTCGTGGCGATGCCTTTCGTTATCGGTCTGATGAACCTGGTGGTTCCGCTGCAAATTGGCGCGCGTGACGTTGCGTTCCCGTTCCTCAACAACTTAAGCTTCTGGTTTACCGTTGTTGGTGTGATTCTGGTTAACGTTTCTCTCGGCGTGGGCGAATTCGCGCAGACTGGCTGGCTGGCCTATCCACCGCTATCGGGAATAGAGTACAGTCCGGGAGTCGGTGTCGATTACTGGATATGGAGTCTCCAGCTATCCGGTATAGGTACGACGCTAACCGGTATTAACTTCTTCGTTACCATTCTGAAGATGCGTGCACCGGGCATGACCATGTTCAAGATGCCGGTATTTACCTGGGCATCACTGTGCGCAAACATTCTGATTATCGCCTCCTTCCCAATTCTGACGGTTACCGTCGCGTTGCTAACCCTGGATCGCTATCTGGGCACCCATTTCTTTACCAACGATATGGGTGGCAACATGATGATGTACATCAACCTGATTTGGGCATGGGGACACCCGGAAGTTTACATCCTGATCCTGCCTGTTTTCGGTGTGTTCTCCGAAATTGCAGCGACCTTCTCGCGTAAACGTCTGTTTGGTTATACCTCGCTGGTATGGGCGACTGTCTGTATTACCGTGCTGTCGTTCATCGTCTGGCTGCACCACTTCTTTACGATGGGTGCGGGCGCGAACGTAAATGCCTTCTTCGGTATCACCACGATGATTATCGCCATTCCGACCGGGGTGAAGATCTTCAACTGGCTGTTCACCATGTATCAGGGTCGCATCGTGTTCCATTCTGCGATGCTGTGGACCATCGGTTTTATCGTCACCTTCTCAGTGGGCGGTATGACTGGCGTGCTGCTGGCAGTACCGGGCGCAGACTTCGTTCTGCATAACAGCCTGTTCCTGATTGCACACTTCCATAACGTTATCATCGGCGGCGTGGTCTTCGGCTGCTTCGCAGGGATGACCTACTGGTGGCCTAAAGCGTTCGGTTTCAAACTGAACGAGACCTGGGGTAAACGCGCGTTCTGGTTCTGGATTATCGGCTTCTTCGTTGCCTTTATGCCGCTGTACGCGCTGGGCTTCATGGGCATGACCCGTCGTTTGAGCCAGCAGATTGACCCGCAGTTCCACACGATGCTGATGATTGCAGCCAGCGGTGCGGTACTGATTGCGCTGGGTATTCTCTGCCTCGTGATTCAGATGTACGTTTCTATTCGTGACCGCGACCAGAACCGTGATCTGACTGGCGACCCGTGGGGTGGCCGCACGCTGGAGTGGGCAACCTCTTCCCCGCCTCCGTTCTATAACTTTGCCGTTGTGCCGCACGTTCACGAGCGTGATGCATTCTGGGAAATGAAAGAGAAAGGCGAAGCGTACAAAAAGCCTGACCACTATGAAGAAATTCATATGCCGAAAAACAGCGGCGCCGGTATCGTCATCGCTGCTTTCTCCACCATCTTCGGTTTCGCCATGATCTGGCATATCTGGTGGCTGGCGATTGTTGGCTTCGCAGGCATGATCATCACCTGGATCGTGAAAAGCTTCGACGAGGACGTGGATTACTACGTGCCGGTGGCAGAAATCGAAAAACTGGAAAATCAGCATTTCGATGAGATTACTAAGGCAGGGCTGAAAAATGGCAACTGATACTTTGACGCACGCGACTGCCCACGCGCACGAACACGGGCACCACGATGCAGGCGGAACCAAAATCTTCGGATTTTGGATCTACCTGATGAGCGACTGCATTCTGTTTTCTATCTTGTTTGCTACCTATGCCGTTCTGGTGAACGGCACCGCAGGCGGCCCGACAGGTAAGGACATTTTCGAACTGCCGTTCGTTCTGGTTGAAACTTTCTTGCTGTTGTTCAGCTCCATCACCTACGGCATGGCGGCTATCGCCATGTACAAAAACAACAAAAGCCAGGTTATCTCCTGGCTGGCGTTGACCTGGTTGTTTGGTGCTGGATTTATCGGGATGGAACTCTATGAATTCCATCACCTGATTGTTAACGACATGGGCCCGGATCGCAGCGGCTTCCTGTCAGCGTTCTTTGCGCTAGTGGGTACGCACGGTCTGCACGTCACTTCCGGTCTTATCTGGATGGCGGTGCTGATGGTGCAAATCGCGCGTCGCGGCCTGACCAGCACTAACCGTACCCGCATCATGTGTCTGAGTCTGTTCTGGCACTTCCTCGATGTGGTGTGGATCTGTGTGTTCACTGTTGTTTATCTGATGGGGGCGATGTAATGAGTCATTCTAACGTGAGCGGCGGCGCGTCCCATGGCAGCGTAAAAACCTACATGACAGGCTTTATCCTGTCGATAATCCTGACGGTGATCCCGTTCTGGATGGTAATGACAGGAACTGCCTCCCCGGCCGTAATTCTGGGAACGATCCTGGCAATGGCAGTGGTACAGGTTCTGGTGCATCTGGTGTGCTTCCTGCACATGAATACCAAATCAGATGAAGGCTGGAACATGACGGCGTTTGTCTTCACCGTGCTAATCATCGCTATTCTGGTTGTAGGCTCCATCTGGATTATGTGGAACCTCAACTACAACATGATGATGCACTAAGAGCGGCGGTTATGATGTTTAAGCAATACCTGCAAGTAACGAAACCAGGCATCATCTTTGGCAACCTGATCTCGGTGATTGGGGGATTCCTGCTGGCCTCAAAGGGCAGCATTGATTATCCCCTGTTTATCTACACGTTGGTTGGGGTGTCACTGGTTGTGGCGTCGGGTTGTGTGTTTAACAACTACATCGACAGGGATATCGACAGAAAGATGGAAAGGACGAAGAACCGGGTGCTGGTTAAAGGCCTGATCTCTCCTGCTGTCTCGCTGGTGTACGCCACCGTGCTGGGTATTGCTGGCTTTATGCTGCTGTGGTTTGGCGCGAATCCGCTGGCCTGCTGGCTGGGGGTAATGGGCTTTGTGGTTTATGTCGGCGTTTATAGCCTGTACATGAAACGCCACTCGGTCTACGGCACGTTGATTGGTTCTCTCTCCGGCGCTGCGCCGCCGGTGATTGGCTATTGTGCAGTGACCGGTGATTTCGATAGTGGCGCAGCGATTCTGCTGGCTATCTTCAGCCTGTGGCAAATGCCTCACTCTTATGCCATCGCCATTTTCCGCTTTAAAGATTATCAGGCGGCAAACATTCCGGTACTGCCGGTAGTGAAAGGCATTTCCGTGGCGAAGAATCACATCACGCTGTACATCATCGCCTTTGCCGTTGCCACACTGATGCTCTCTCTCGGCGGTTACGCAGGGTATAAATATCTGGTGGTCGCCGCGGCAGTTAGCGTCTGGTGGTTAGGTATGGCCCTGCGCGGTTATAAAGTCGCTGATGACAGAATCTGGGCGCGCAAGCTGTTCGGCTTCTCTATCATCGCAATCACTGCCCTCTCGGTAATGATGTCCATTGATTTTATGGTGCCGGACTCACATACGCTGCTGGCTGCCGTCTGGTAACGCAACATCCCTGTTAAAAAAGGTGCTACGGCACCTTTTTTCTTAGCATTAGAAACATATCCCCCACGAAATATTTACTAAAAAATCCGCTTGTTTACCCCATTCGTTTACCGCTTTACACTAGTCGCGAATTTAAAATAGAGGTGGTAATGAACGATTATAAAATGACGCCAGGTGAGCGGCGCGCGACCTGGGGTTTAGGGATCGTATTTTCATTGCGCATGCTGGGCATGTTTATGGTTCTGCCGGTTCTGACCACGTATGGTATGGCTCTGCAAGGCGCCAGCGAAGCGTTGATCGGTATTGCGATTGGCATTTACGGTCTGACTCAGGCCGTTTTTCAGATTCCGTTTGGCCTGCTTTCTGACCGCATTGGTCGCAAGCCATTAATTGTCGGCGGGTTAGCCGTATTTGTCGCCGGTAGCGTTATCGCCGCGCTCTCTGACTCCATCTGGGGAATTATTCTGGGCCGGGCGTTACAAGGTTCCGGTGCAATTGCCGCTGCCGTTATGGCGTTGCTGTCCGATCTCACCCGCGAACAAAACCGTACCAAAGCGATGGCGTTTATCGGCGTTAGCTTTGGCATTACCTTCGCCATTGCGATGGTGCTTGGCCCAATTATCACTCACAAACTTGGGCTACATGCGCTGTTCTGGATGATCGCTATTCTGGCAACGACCGGCATTGCGTTGACCATTTGGGTTGTACCCAACAGCAGCACGCACGTACTTAATCGTGAGTCCGGGATGGTGAAAGGCAGTTTCAGCAAAGTGCTGGCAGAACCGCGACTACTGAAACTCAACTTTGGCATTATGTGTCTGCACATGCTACTGATGTCGACGTTTGTCGCTCTTCCTGGGCAACTTGCTGGCGCGGGTTTTCCGGCAGCGGAACATTGGAAAGTCTATCTGGCAACGATGTTAATCGCCTTTGGCTCTGTCGTGCCTTTCATTATCTACGCTGAAGTTAAGCGTAAGATGAAGCAAGTCTTTGTCTTCTGCGTCGGGCTGATCGTGGTTGCGGAAATCGTGCTGTGGAACGCGCAAACGCAGTTCTGGCAACTGGTGGTCGGCGTGCAGCTTTTCTTTGTGGCGTTTAACCTGATGGAAGCCCTCCTGCCCTCGCTTATCAGTAAAGAGTCGCCAGCAGGTTACAAAGGTACGGCGATGGGCGTTTACTCCACCAGCCAGTTTCTTGGCGTGGCGATTGGCGGTTCGCTCGGCGGCTGGATTGACGGCATGTTTGACGGCCAGGGCGTATTTCTCGCGGGCGCAATGCTGGCAGCAGTGTGGCTGGCAGTCGCCAGTACCATGAAAGAACCGCCGTATGTCAGCAGTTTGCGCATTGAAATCCCGGCGGATATTGCCGCAAACGAGGCGTTAAAAGTGCGTTTACAGGAAACTGCAGGCGTCAAAGAAGTGTTGATTGCAGAAGAAGAACATTCAGCTTACGTGAAAATCGACAGCAAAGTGACGAATCGCTTTGAGGTTGAACAGGCAATTCGTCAGGCATAAAAACGAGGCGAAATTGCCTGATGCGCTATGCTTATCTGGCCTACAAAGTTGCAGCAATCTTTTGAATTCACAAACTTTTGTAGGCCAGAAAAGGCATTCACGCCGCAGCCGGCATGAACAAAGCGTATGTTATCGCGATTAATCGCGGAAGTTTTTGAACTGGAATGGCTGGCCGAGATCGCCACCACGCACCATCGCCATCACTGCCTGCAAATCGTCACGAGATTTACCCGTTACGCGGATCTCATCACCCTGAATTTGCGCCTGCACTTTCAGTTTGCTGTCTTTGATCATCTTGACGATTTTCTTCTGGGTCGCGCTCTCAATGCCTTGCTTCAGTTTCGCTTCCACAAACCAGGTTTTACCGCTATGAACGATATTTTCCGGTACATCCAGCGAGCTGCCTTCAATGCCGCGTTTCAGCAATTTGGCACGCAGAATGTCCAGCAACTGATTGACCTGGAAATCGGACTCGCTCAACACTTTAATGGTTTTGCTGGCATCGTTCAGCTCAAACGACGCTTCAACGTTACGGAAGTCAAAACGAGACTCTACTTCGCGACTCGCGTTATCGACCGCGTTACGCGCTTCCTGAAGATCAACTTCAGAGACAATATCGAAAGATGGCATCTTTTTCTCTCCCTTCATTTTTGATGCGAAGCATAATACCTGCAAAGTTAAATAACAGACAGTCCTGCGCCAGGACGCATCCCTTAATTATGCATGGTCACAACACCATGCACAATTAAGGGATAGCCTTATTGAACACCCGGTGTGGTTGCGGGTGAGGAGGAACAATGAAAATTACCGTATTGGGATGCGGTGCCTTAGGGCAATTATGGCTTACAGCACTTTGCAAACAGGGCCACGAAGTTCAGGGCTGGCTGCGGGTGCCACAACCGTACTGTAGCGTGAATCTGGTTGAAACAGACGGTTCGATATTTAACGAATCTCTGACCGCCAATGATCCAGATTTTCTGGCCACCAGCGATCTGTTACTGGTGACGTTGAAAGCCTGGCAGGTGTCTGATGCCGTCAAAAGTCTGGCATCAACACTACCTGTAACCACGCCAATTTTGCTGATCCACAACGGCATGGGCACCATTGAAGAGTTACAGAACATTGAGCAACCTTTACTGATGGGCACGACCACCCATGCAGCGCGCCGCGACGGCAACGTCATCATTCACGTGGCAAGCGGTATTACTCATATAGGCCCGGCGCGTCAACAGGATGGTGATTACAGCTATCTGGCAGATATTTTGCAAACCGTTTTACCTGACGTCGCCTGGCATAACAATATTCGCGCCGAGCTGTGGCGAAAACTGGCGGTTAACTGTGTGATTAATCCGCTGACTGCCATCTGGAATTGCCCGAATGGCGAATTACGTCATCATCCGCAAGAAATTATGCAGATATGCGAAGAAGTTGCGGCGGTGATTGAACGCGAAGGGCATCATACTTCTGCGGAAGATCTGCGTGATTATGTGATGCAGGTGATTGATGCTACGGCAGAAAACATCTCGTCAATGCTGCAGGATATTCGCGCGTTGCGCCATACAGAAATCGACTATATCAACGGTTTTCTGCTACGTCGTGCCCGCGCGCATGGGATTGCTGTACCGGAAAACACCCGCCTGTTTGAAATGGTAAAAAGAAAGGAGAGTGAATATGAGCGCATCGGCACTGGTTTGCCTCGCCCCTGGTAGTGAAGAGACTGAAGCGGTCACCACTATCGACCTGTTGGTTCGCGGTGGCATTAATGTCACTACTGCCAGCGTCGCCAGCGATGGCAACCTGGCAATTACCTGCTCGCGCGGCGTGAAGCTGCTGGCGGATGCGCCGCTGGTCGAAGTGGCCGATGGCGAATATGACGTGATTGTACTGCCTGGTGGGATCAAAGGTGCAGAGTGTTTTCGTGACAGCACCCTACTGGTCGAAACGGTTAAACAGTTCCACCGTTCCGGGCGTATCGTTGCGGCGATTTGTGCTGTGCCAGCCACGGTGTTGGTGCCGCACGACATCTTCCCGATTGGCAATATGACCGGCTTCCCGACGCTGAAAGATAAAATTCCCGCAGAACAATGGCAAGACAAGCGCGTCGTCTGGGACGCACGCGTAAAATTGCTGACCAGCCAGGGGCCAGGCACGGCTATTGATTTTGGTCTGAAAATTATCGACCTGCTGGTTGGGCGCGAGAAAGCCCATGAAGTCGCATCACAACTGGTGATGGCGGCAGGGATTTATAATTATTACGAGTAATGTCGATGCGGTAAGCGTCGCATCTGGCCAGATGCGACGTAAATACCCATAATTACGGGCGATACACTTTCACATTCTTAAAGCCCTGCTCGCGCAAATAGAGCGCCTGCAAGCGGCTCATCACCCCGCGCTCACACCACAACAGCCAGGTTTTGCTCTGGTCGAGATCGCCAAATTTAGTGCTTAATTTGTAGAACGGCAGAGAAACTACATCGATCCCTTCGACTTTCAGCGGTTTATCTTCCTGTTCATCGATAGAGCGAATATCGAGGATCACGTCATTCGGGCCGAAGCCATTGACGGTTTCCACTTCCACCACTTCCTGCTCGGTCTGCTGGGCGATTTCGCGAATATCAACGTTATTCGCTTCCTCAACCACTTTGTCGAGAATGCTGAAGTCGAACTTCTCTTCTTCCGCTTCAATCTTCGACTTAACCGCTTTCACCGTCGGGCTTTTGGAGATCACGCCGCAATATTCCGGCATCGTGCGGGCAAAGTCTTCAGTGCCAATCTGACGAGCAAGGTTAATGATGTGCTCTTTGTCGTAAGAGATCAGCGGACGCAGGATTAGCGTGTCAGAAACGTTATCAATCAGACGCAGGTTGGTCAGCGTCTGACTGGACACCTGGCCCAACGCCTCGCCGGTCACCAGCGCCTGTACGCCGTAACGCTCAGCCACTTTAGATGCGGCACGCACCATCATACGTTTGAGAATGACGCCCATCTGACCGTCGTCGATTTTCTCAAGAATTTCACCGACTACCGGTTCGAAGTTAATGGCGACAAAACGCACGCGGTGAGAGCTGCCAAAGCGATTCCACAGATAATGTGCCACCTGACGAACACCAATTTCGTGTGCCGCGCCGCCGAGGTTAAAGAAGCAGTAATGCACACGGCAACCGCGGCGCATCAGCATATAACTGGAAACGCCAGAGTCGAAACCACCAGAGATCAGCGACAGCACATCTTCCTGGGTGCCTATCGGGAAACCACCAATACCTTCGTAGCGGCCTTTGATCAGCAGCAGACGATCGTCTTCCACTTCCAGATGGACAGTCACATCCGGGTTAGTCAGCTTCACGCGAGCGGATTCAATATGTTGATTCAAGCCACCGCCGACGTAACGTTCCACATCAATCGAGCTAAAATCGTGCTTACCGCGACGCTTCACGCGTACACAGAAGGTCTTACCTTCCAGTTGGTCACGGTACTGAACCAACGCTTTCTCGAAAATATCGTGCATGTCGGTAAACGGCACGTCTTCGACTTCGAGAATATGGTGGATACCCGGAATGCGGGTCAAAGCGTCGCGAATTGCCAGACGCTGGTTTTCATCTTTCGCGCGAACTTCGATGTTATCCCAGTGACGGACAACTGCGAGCGTCTCATCATAGTGCTTTAAAACGTTACGAATATTCCCGGTAAGGATTTTTATAAAGCGCAAGCGCACAGATTGGCTCTTGATGGTGATTTCCGGGAACAATTTAATGATAAACTTCATGGCGGCAATGGTTCTTTGGCAAGTCTTAAGCGACTTGTTTGGGGAAAAATACAGCAGCCCACACCTGCGGCTGCATCCAGGCGCGGAAGTATACCACTAACATCGCTTTGCTGCGCATATCACCTTACCATTGCGCGTTATTTGCTATTTGCCCTGAGTCCGTTACCATGACGGGGCGTAAAATATTGAGAGTCAGACATTCATTATGCCGAAGAAAAATGAGGCGCCCGCCAGCTTTGAAAAGGCGCTAAGCGAGCTGGAACAGATTGTGACCCGTCTGGAAAGTGGCGACCTGCCGCTGGAAGAGGCACTGAATGAGTTCGAACGTGGCGTGCAGCTTGCACGTCAGGGGCAGGCCAAATTACAACAAGCCGAACAGCGCGTACAGATCCTGCTGTCTGACAACGAAGACGCCTCTCCAACACCTTTTACACCGGACAATGAGTAATGGACTTTCCGCAGCAACTCGAAGCCTGCGTTAAGCAGGCCAACCAGGCGCTGAGCCGTTTTATCGCCCCACTGCCCTTTCAGAACACTCCCGTGGTAGAAACCATGCAGTATGGCGCATTATTAGGTGGTAAGCGCCTGCGACCTTTCCTGGTTTATGCTACTGGTCAAATGCTCGGCGTAAGTCTGAATACTTTGGACGCACCAGCAGCAGCCGTAGAGTGTATCCACGCTTACTCATTAATTCATGATGATCTACCGGCAATGGATGATGACGATTTACGTCGTGGTTTACCCACCTGTCATGTGAAGTTTGGCGAAGCGAACGCCATCCTCGCCGGGGATGCTTTACAAACGTTAGCATTCTCGATTTTAAGCGATGCGGATATGCCAGAAGTTTCAGACCGTGACAGAATCGCGATGATTTCAGAACTGGCAAATGCCAGCGGTATTGCCGGAATGTGTGGCGGCCAGGCGTTAGATTTAGACGCGGAAGGCAAACACGTCCCTCTGGACGCACTTGAACGTATTCATCGTCATAAAACAGGTGCGTTAATTCGTGCCGCCGTTCGTCTTGGTGCGTTAAGCGCCGGAGATAAAGGACGTCATGCCCTGCCAATACTCGACAAGTATGCAGAGAGCATCGGTCTTGCCTTCCAGGTTCAGGATGACATCCTGGATGTGGTGGGAGATACTGCAACGTTGGGTAAACGTCAGGGTGCCGACCAGCAGCTTGGCAAAAGTACTTACCCTGCACTTCTGGGACTTGAGCAAGCCCGGAAGAAAGCCAGAGATCTTATCGACGATGCTCGCCAGTCGCTGAAACAACTGGCTGAACAGTCGCTCGATACCTCGGCACTGGAAGCGCTAGCGGACTACATTATCCAGCGTAATAAATAAACAATAAGTATTAATAGGCCTCTGATGAGTTTTGATATTGCCAAATACCCGACCCTGGCACTGGTCGACTCCACCCAGGAGTTGCGACTGCTACCAAAAGAGAGTTTACCGAAACTCTGCGACGAACTGCGCCGTTATTTACTCGACAGCGTGAGCCGTTCCAGCGGACACTTCGCCTCTGGGCTGGGCACGGTCGAACTGACCGTGGCGCTGCACTATGTCTATAACACTCCATTTGACCAGTTAATCTGGGATGTGGGGCATCAGGCTTATCCGCATAAAATTTTAACCGGACGCCGCGACAAAATCGGTACTATCCGCCAGAAAGGCGGCCTACACCCGTTCCCGTGGCGCGGCGAAAGCGAATATGACGTGTTAAGCGTCGGGCATTCATCAACCTCTATCAGTGCCGGAATCGGTATTGCGGTGGCTGCCGAGAAAGAAGGTAAGGATCGCCGCACCGTCTGCGTAATTGGCGACGGCGCGATTACCGCAGGCATGGCGTTTGAAGCGATGAACCATGCGGGCGATATTCGTCCTGATATGCTGGTGATCCTCAACGACAACGAAATGTCGATTTCCGAAAATGTCGGCGCGCTCAACAACCATCTGGCACAGCTACTTTCCGGTAAACTTTACTCATCACTGCGCGAAGGCGGTAAAAAAGTCTTCTCTGGCGTGCCGCCAATTAAAGAACTGCTCAAACGCACTGAAGAACATATTAAAGGCATGGTAGTGCCTGGCACGCTGTTTGAAGAGCTGGGCTTTAACTACATCGGCCCGGTTGACGGTCACGACGTGCTGGGGCTTATCACCACGCTAAAAAATATGCGCGACCTGAAAGGCCCGCAGTTCCTGCATATCATGACCAAAAAAGGTCGTGGTTATGAACCAGCAGAAAAAGACCCAATCACTTTCCACGCCGTGCCTAAATTTGACCCGTCCAGCGGTTGCCTGCCCAAAAGCAGCGGCGGTCTGCCGAGCTATTCAAAAATCTTTGGCGACTGGTTGTGCGAAACGGCAGCGAAAGACAACAAGCTGATGGCGATTACGCCGGCGATGCGTGAAGGTTCCGGCATGGTCGAGTTTTCACGGAAATTCCCGGATCGCTACTTTGACGTGGCAATCGCTGAGCAACACGCGGTGACTTTTGCCGCTGGTCTGGCGATTGGCGGGTACAAACCGATCGTGGCTATTTACTCCACCTTCCTGCAACGCGCCTACGATCAGGTGCTGCATGACGTCGCAATTCAAAAGCTACCGGTTCTGTTCGCCATCGACCGCGCGGGCATTGTTGGTGCTGATGGTCAAACCCACCAGGGGGCTTTTGATCTCTCCTTCCTGCGCTGCATCCCGGAAATGGTCATTATGACCCCAAGCGATGAAAACGAATGTCGCCAAATGCTTTACACCGGTTACCACTACAACGATGGCCCGTCAGCGGTGCGTTACCCGCGCGGCAATGCAGTTGGCGTGGAACTGACGCCGCTGGAAAAACTGCCGATTGGTAAAGGTATCGTGAAGCGTCGCGGTGAAAAACTGGCGATCCTCAACTTTGGTACTTTGATGCAGGAAGCGGTGAAAGTCGCTGAATCGCTAAATGCTACGCTGGTCGATATGCGTTTTGTGAAGCCGCTTGATGAAGCGTTAATTCTGGAGATGGCCGCCAGCCATGAGGCGCTGGTCACCGTTGAAGAGAACGCCATTATGGGCGGCGCAGGCAGCGGCGTGAACGAAGTATTGATGGCACATCGTAAACCGGTGCCAGTGCTGAATATTGGCCTACCGGACTTCTTTATTCCACAAGGAACGCAGGAAGAAATGCGCGCCGAGCTCGGCCTCGATGCCGCCGGAATGGAAGCCAAAATCAAAGCCTGGCTGGCATAATCCCTACTCCACTCCTGCTATGCTTAAAAGATTGTTCATAGACTCTAAATAATTCGAGTTGCAGGAAGGCGGCAAACGAGTGAAGCCCCAGGAGCTTACATAAGTAAGTGACTGGGGTGAACGACAAATCCGCATGGAGCGGATTTGAACGCTGTTTGCAGCGGCCCTGTTAAGGGTGAGGCCATGGATGGGCCGAATAACTTGCAGCCGCAGCACATGCAACCTGAAGTATGACGAGTATAACGGGAGTGGCAGCATGCAATACAACCTCTTAGGGAAAACCGACCTTCGCGTTTCCCGACTTTGCCTCGGCTGTATGACCTTTGGCGAGCCAGATCGCGGTAATCACGCATGGACGCTGCCGGAAGAAAGCAGTCGCCCAATAATCAAACGCGCCCTTGAGGGCGGCATTAACTTTTTTGATACCGCGAATAGCTATTCCGATGGCAGCAGCGAAGAGATCGTCGGTCGCGCATTGCGGGATTTCGCCCGTCGCGATGACGTGGTCGTCGCGACAAAAGTTTTCCATCGTGTCGGTGACTTACCAGAAGGATTATCCCGCACGCAAATTTTGCGCTCTATTGACGACAGCCTGCGTCGTCTCGGCATGGATTATGTCGATATCCTGCAAATTCATCGCTGGGATTACAACACGCCGATTGAAGAGACGCTTGAAGCCCTGAACGACGTCGTAAAAGCCGGAAAAGCGCGTTATATCGGCGCGTCATCAATGTACGCCTCCCAGTTTGCTCAGGCGTTGGAACTGCAAAAACAGCACGGCTGGGCGCAGTTTGTCAGTATGCAGGATCACTATAATCTGATTTATCGTGAAGAAGAGCGCGAGATGCTGCCGCTGTGTTATCAGGAAGGCGTGGCGGTTATTCCGTGGAGCCCGCTGGCACGGGGCCGTCTGACGCGTCCGTGGGGTGAAACCACTGCACGACTGGTTTCTGACGAAGTGGGAAAAAATCTCTATAAAGAAAGCGATGAGAATGACGCGCAAATAGCTGCCCGTTTAGCCGGTGTAAGTGAAGAACTGGGCGTTACGCGGGCACAAGTTGCACTGGCATGGCTATTGAGCAAACCCGGCATTGCCGCACCGATTATCGGAACTTCGCGGGAAGAACAGCTAGATGAGTTACTGAATGCGGTGGATATCACGTTGAAGCCGGAACAAATTGCCGAGCTGGAAACGCCATATAAACCGCATCCGATAGTGGGATTTAAATAGGTATGCAGGTCTGATAAGACGCGGCAAGCGTCATATCAGACATCGCGCACAACCGCCGGATGCAGCGTGAACGCCTTACCCGGCCTGCTACAGAATACCCATCGGCCAGTGATGGCCGATAAAATAGAGTATTCCAGCGGAAATCACTCCGGCGACAATATCGTCGATCATGATCCCCATGCCACCATGCACATTGCGATCAAACCAGCGGATCGGCCACGGTTTCCACATATCCAGAATCCGGAAAATGACAAACCCGGCAGCGACCCACTGCCAGTCATTGGTCGGCAGCGCCATCAGGGTGATCCACATGCCGATAAACTCATCCCAGACGATACTGCCGTGATCGTGCACACCCATATCTTTCGCCGTCTGATGGCAAAGATAGACGCCGATGCAGATCCCCAGCATTACCACCAGTGAGTAGAGTTGCCAGGGCAAAAAAGTCATCAGATACCAGAAGGGGATCGCCGCCAGCGAGCCCATCGTACCTGGAACAATCGGGCTTAACCCACTCCCAAACCCTGTAGCCAACAAGTGCCACGGGTTACTCATCTTCAGGCGACTTTTCGCGACATCTTTATGGCGTGGCAAAATGGTCATATCCTTTCCAGTCAACCGTGACAGGTTCGCCGTCACGCACAAAACAAAGCCCTTCGATATCGGCGGTCATTTGCCCGATACAAGTAAACGGTACGCCCAGGTGCCCCAGAGCAACATCCAGCGCGCCACGGTTAAGCTCCGGCACAGTAAAGCACAACTCATAATCTTCGCCACCAGAGAGCGCCCAACGCAGCGCCTGTTCCGGTTCAACATGACGTGAAAGTGCGTCAGAGAATGGCAACAATGTCAGATCAATTCGTGCGCCGCAGTCGCTGGCTTTCACGATATGCCCGAGATCGGAGATCAGACCGTCAGAGAGATCGATGGCTGAACTCGCCAGATCGCGCAGTGCCTGCCCCTGTAAAATACGCGGCGATGGGCGGAGATGACGTTTTATTAAATACTCCGCATCTTTAGCATCTGCAACCTGCAAACGGTTTTGCAAAATCGCCAGCCCGGCGGCGCTATCGCCCGGCGTACCGGTCACATAGATCCAGTCACCCGGTTTCGCACCTGAGCGCGTTAAAGCTCGTCCCATCGGGACAAAGCCGTGGATACCCAACGTCATTGATAGCGGTCCACGCGTGGTATCGCCGCCAATGAGCTGCATATCGTAATAATTGAGGAGCTCGAAAAGACTGTCGCTGAAGGATTCAAGCCACGCTTCGTCCACGTTCGGTAAAGTCAATGCCAGCGTCAGCCAGGCTGGATCGGCACCCATCGCCGCCAGATCGCTTAAGTTTACCGCCAGTGCTTTATACGCCAGATCAGCAGGATCGATGTCAGGGAGGAAATGGTTACCCGCCACCAGCGTATCAGTGCTGATTGCCAGGGTCTGTTTCTCGGGGATATTGAGAAGTGCACAATCGTCACCGATGCCAAGTTCGACATCAAGACGAGAGCTTCTTACTCGGTCAAAATAACGGGCAATCAGGGAGAACTCGCCACATGCCATACGTTACGCCTCAGCAGGTAAAAAAGAAAAGGCCGGCGAGTGCGGAACTGTTTTCCGTTACTCTACCGGCCTGGATATCACTTTTTGTTAGGGCGAATCACAGGTGCTGCTTTATCGAGTACACCGTTGACGAACTTATGGCTGTCTTCTGCGCCGAACGATTTCGCCAGCTCGATCGCTTCGTTAATAGCCACTTTGTACGGCACATCGCTACGTTTAGACAGCTCGTACAGTGCAATGCGCAGTACCGCTTTTTCTACCTGGCCCAGCTCTTCCAGCAGGCGAGACAGATATGGCTTCATCAGTCCGTCGAGGTATGCGGTGTTAGTCGCCACCCCGGCCAGCAGCTCACGGAAGTACAGGATGTCAACGTCTTTTACATCCTGTTCAGCCAGGAACTGGTATTCAACATCAGCGATGTCGTTCTGGGACAACTGCCAGGAGTAGAGCGCCTGGACGGCACACTCACGAGCGCGGCGACGAGCAGCAGGTTTCACGGATTTCCCCTTACTAATTTCAGGCCTTGATGGCTTTCAATACATTAATCATTTCAAGCGCGGTCAGTGCAGCTTCTGCACCTTTGTTACCAGCTTTGGTGCCAGCACGTTCGATCGCTTGTTCAATGCTTTCGGTGGTCAACACACCAAAAGCAACCGGAATTTCGCTGTCCTGGGCAACATGCGCCAGGCCGTTGCTTGCACCGCCAGCGACATATTCAAAGTGGGCAGTGCCACCACGAATAACGGTTCCCAACGCAATCACCGCGTCGTATTTACCGGTTTTTGCCAGTGCACCTGCCGCCAGCGGCAGCTCATAGGCACCAGGCACCCAAACAACGGTAATGTTTTCATCTTTTACCTGACCGATACGTTTCAGTGCGTCAATCGCACCTTCCAGCAGGCTGTCATTGATAAAGTTGTTGAAACGCGCAATGGTGATGGCGACGCGAGCGTCCGGGGTAGCAACGTTAGCTTCAATAATGTTCATTTTTTTCCTTCGGGTTCGAGTATGGCCCCGCAGGGGGGCGGATTTTAGCATAATATTTCGTGCGCTGCTTCCCTTTCGAGCCGGGAGATCATGCGCCCACTAAATGCAGGCAAACATCCGGGCCTACATGACGTATCTCTTTGAATTTAAATTGGGGCGCGTCGGCTAATTTCTCAAGCCCCGGCAGCGTACATAATCCGCGGGCGTCGCTGCCTAATAGTTTAGGTGCGATATAGACAATCAGTTCATCGACTAAACCCGCCTGTAGCAGTGCTCCAGCAAGCGTTGGCCCCGCTTCCACCCAGATGCTGTTAATTTGCTGTTTACCCAGTTGCATCATCAGCACAACCAGATCCAGATGACCTTTATGTTCTGGAATCAGCAAGGTGCGCACCGTTTCCGGCCATTCACGAGAATCATCCTGAGTGCGCGCGAACCAGGTTTCACCCGGCTGCTGCACAATGCGATGTTCCGGCGTTACGCGATTTTGGCTATCAATCACAATGCGTACCGGCTGGCGTAGATTTTGTTGCGGATAAAGCGCCTGAGTTTGTTCATCCAGTTCAGACCAACGCACCGTTAAAGCCGGATCGTCCGCCAGCACCGTGGCGCTGCTGGTTAAAATAGCATGACTTTGCGCACGCAAACGCTGAACATCGCGACGCGCCTGGGGTGAAGTGATCCACTGGCTTTCGCCGTTGGCCATCGCCGTGCGGCCATCAAGCGACGCGCCAAGTTTCAGTTGGATATAAGGAAAGCCAGTGCGCATCCGCTTAAGAAAGCCTTTATTCAACGGCTCGGCTTCGCTCATCATCAGGCCGTGGCTGACGTCAATCCCTGCTTGTTGCAGACGATAAAGTCCACGCCCTGCGACCTGCGGGTTAGGATCCTGCATTGCGGCAACCACACGCGCCACGCCAGCAGCAATTAGCGCATCACAGCACGGTGGTGTACGACCATGATGGCTACAAGGTTCGAGTGTCACATACGCAGTTGCACCTTTGGCTTTTTCACCCGCCATGCGCAACGCGTGTACCTCGGCATGTGGTTCACCCGCACGGTGATGATAACCTTCACCGACAATTTCGCCATCTTTGACAATGACGCATCCGACATTCGGATTGGGATGCGTGGTGAAACGTCCTCGTTGCGCCAGCTTTAGCGCCCGCGCCATGTAATACTCATCCTGCACGGTTTAGTCCTCCAGGCGCGCGATCTCTTCGCCAAATTCTTTGATATCTTCGAAACTGCGATAGACAGAGGCAAAACGGATATAGGCGACTTTATCGAGTTTTTTCAATTGCTCCATCACCAGATTGCCAATCATCTTGCTCGGCACCTCGCGCTCACCGGTGGCGCGGAGCTGTGACTTTATATGGTTAATCGCCATTTCGACGTCATCGGAACTTACCGGACGTTTTTCCAGCGCCCGCAGCATTCCGCTACGCAATTTTTCTTCATTAAACGGTTCGCGCACGTCGTTGCTTTTAACAACGCGTGGCATAACCAGTTCCGCCACTTCAAACGTGGTGAAACGTTCATTAC
>NZ_PTSN01000095.1:0-491 GCF_002965865.1 Escherichia sp. MOD1-EC6098 | reverse complement strand
GTAATAGAGCAATTATGTACTGTGCAAGATAATATAATATCACTATAGAAACAAAAATGTTAAAAATAACCATTTGAATATTATTGGTACTGAAACACGCCATAATTTTTCGAACTTTATAATTCTGTACATCTAAACTCTTATACATAACTCCCTCGCGCTATAAAAACACCAATAGTACATCCCTCCCCCGCATGACAATTACTTTACATAATATTTTTGTCAGAAAACATCAAAAGCACTCTTTGGCGAAGATGCTACATTATAAAAATAGATGATTTAACGGTGCAAAAAGAAAGCGCATATGATTATCTTAACCTATTATATCAAAAACAATAGTTAGCTAATGAATAGAAGTGTTACTCATATTGTTTCTACAACAGATTGTATCTCGATATATAGATTACCTTTTAGTATTTTATCTTTCTTAAATGAAATTAATGCTCAGTTAAGAAATGAAACACCCAGTTTTTATCTATGTATTTCAATTA
>NZ_PTSN01000094.1:0-493 GCF_002965865.1 Escherichia sp. MOD1-EC6098 | reverse complement strand
GCAGGCTCAGGCTCATATTTCAAATACCCGGCAGTGGGTGTTCCGGTGCTTGCTGTTTATCGCGGAACAACTTCCGGGGATAAAGAAATCAAAATTGGCCTGGGTGATGTGGTGCCAGGGTCACAACTGGGCGGAGTTAATCTTTCGTGCACAATATCTTCTGCGGGGGCTGGCTCCTACGGTTCCACACCGAGTGCAGGAGCTACAGGGTACACTTTCCCGGGGCGTTATATGGCGTTATCCGGGGTCAGGGACTCTTACGGAACAAGCGGTCGTATCTGCCTGTTTGTGCGCATCGAGTAACGAGGAAATAAAACATGAAAATCAGAGCGGTAAAAGGCATCAGAAACGCGCATTATCTCGAAAATGGTGCGGTTGACTGCGAGGTGCTATTTGAAGGTGAAAGGGAATTCGTCCCGTATACCGCCATGCAGGACGATAGCGCCCCGACAGGCCAGCGCATCTGGGAAGAGTTACAGAGCGGCAAATGGGG
>NZ_PTSN01000093.1:0-519 GCF_002965865.1 Escherichia sp. MOD1-EC6098 | reverse complement strand
AACTGTCAAAAGCACAGGAAACCGTCCTGTCTGCCCTGCTGGCGCAGACGGAGGAAGTGAGCGTGCCGCTGGCCTCACTGATTAAGTCACCGCTGAATGTACGCACGGTGCCGTATTCTGCGGAGTCTGTCAGCGAACTGGCGGAGTCCATTAAGGGCGTTGGCCTGTTGCAGAATCTGGTCGTGCATACCCTGCCTGGTGACCGTTACGGTGTCGCCGCAGGTGGTCGCCGACTGGCAGCACTCAACATGCTGGCAGAGCGCAACATCCTTCCGGCGGGCTGGCCTGTCCGCGTGAAAATTATTCCGCAGGAGCTGGCGACGGCTGCATCGATGACCGAGAACGGTCATCGTCGGGATATGCACCCAGCCGAACAGATTGCCGGATTCCGCGCAATGGCGCAGGAAGGCAAAACACCTGCACAAATCGGTGATTTGCTGGGCTATTCACCCCGCCACGTTCAGCGAATGCTGAAACTGGCAGACCTTGCGCCTGTCATCCTCGATGCGCTGGCAGAAG
>NZ_PTSN01000092.1:0-522 GCF_002965865.1 Escherichia sp. MOD1-EC6098 | reverse complement strand
TGCTGGAGACGCAGACCGTGGATTTCAGCGTGGGTGCTGAAGGGCTTCGCCATGTACCGGGCGATGTCATTGAAATCTGCGATGATGACTATGCCGGTATCAGCATCGGCGGGCGCGTGCTGGCGGTGAACAGCCAGACCCGGACGCTGACGCTCGACCGTGAAATCACGCTGCCATCCTCCGGTACCACGCTGATAAGCCTGGTTGACGGAAGTGGTAATCCGGTCAGCGTGGAGGTTCAGTCCGTCACCGACGGACTTAAGGTGAAAGTGAACCGGGTTCCTGACGGCGTTGCAGAATACAGCGTGTGGGGGCTGAAGTTGCCGACGTTGCGTCAGCGCCTGTTCCGCTGTGTGAGTATCCGTGAGAACGATGACGGCACGTATGCCATCACTGCCGTGCAGCATGTACCGGAAAAAGAAGCCATCGTGGATAACGGGGCGCACTTTGACGGCGACCAGAGCGGCACGGTGAATGGTGTCACGCCGCCAGCGGTGCAGCACCTGACCGCCGAAGTCACCG
>NZ_PTSN01000091.1:0-522 GCF_002965865.1 Escherichia sp. MOD1-EC6098 | reverse complement strand
TGCTGGAGACGCAGACCGTGGATTTCAGCGTGGGTGCTGAAGGGCTTCGCCATGTACCGGGCGATGTCATTGAAATCTGCGATGATGACTATGCCGGTATCAGCATCGGCGGGCGCGTGCTGGCGGTAAACAGCCAGACCCGGACGCTGACGCTCGACCGTGAAATCACGCTGCCATCCTCCGGTACCACGCTGATAAGCCTGGTTGACGGAAGTGGCAATCCGGTCAGCGTGGAGGTTCAGTCCGTCACCGACGGCGTGAAGGTGAAAGTGAGCCGTGTTCCTGACGGCGTTGCTGAATACAGCGTGTGGGGGCTGAAGCTGCCGACGCTGCGCCAGCGCCTGTTCCGCTGCGTGAGTATCCGTGAGAACGACGACGGCACGTATGCCATCACCGCCGTGCAGCATGTACCGGAAAAAGAAGCCATCGTGGATAACGGGGCGCACTTTGACGGCGACCAGAGCGGCACGGTGAATGGTGTCACGCCGCCAGCGGTGCAGCACCTGACCGCCGAAGTCACCG